>JBIKWC010000458.1:0-3973 GCA_044356535.1 Myxococcota bacterium | reverse complement strand
GGAGGGGCTGCCTCCGGCGTACACTGCGCGCCCAGGAGCTCGCGTGAAGGCCTTTCAGAACCCGTCCACCAACGCCGAGCTCACGTCCCGCATCCGGCGGTTCCGCGACCAGTTCGAGCACGTCCTCGCCAACGTCGGCGTGGTCATCAAGGGCAAGGAGGGCGTGATCCGCAAGGTCCTCGTGAGCCTCACGGCGCGCGGCCACGTGCTGCTGCTCGACGTGCCCGGCACCGGCAAGACCATGCTCGCCCGCGCGATCGCCGCCTCCGTCCACTGCAAGTTCAAGCGCATCCAGTTCACGCCCGACCTCCTGCCGATGGACATCACGGGGTCGAACGTCTTCAACCTGCGGTCCAAGGCGTTCGAGTTCCAGCGCGGCCCCGTGTTCACCAACATCCTGCTCGCCGACGAGCTCAACCGCGCCACCCCCAAGACCCAGTCCGCCCTGCTCGAGGTCATGGCCGAACGCCAGGTCACCGTGGAAGGCATCACGTACGCGCTCGAGGCGCCGTTCCAGGTCCTCGCGACCATGAACCCCCTCGATCACGACGGCACCTACGTCCTCCCCGCCGCGCAGCTCGACCGGTTCACGATGCAGCTGTCCATGGGGTTCCCGCCGCCCGACGCCGAGATGGAGATGCTCGACGTGCACCTCGGCGTGCGCTCCCCCGTCGACGACCTCCAGGCCGTGATCGAGCAGCAGGACTTCGTCCACTGGCAGGAGACGGTCGCGCTGGTGTACGCCTCCGATCGGCTCAAGCGCTACGTCGTCGAGCTCGCGAACGCCATCCGCTCCGACGCCCGCGCGCTGTCACCGCCCTCCCCGCGCGCCGTCATCATGTGGGTCCGCGCCGGCCAGGCCCAGGCGCTCACCCAGGCGCGCGACTTCCTGGTCCCCGACGACCTCCAGCAGGTGGCCGCCGACGTGCTCGCGCACCGCATGGTGGTCTCCGGCGACACCACCGCGCGCGCCTTCGTCGACGAGATCCTGCGCAAGGTGCCCCTGCCGGGCTGATCCTCACCCTCCCTCCCCCGAGACCCGTGGCCCGGTCCCCCACCAAACACACCCCGCCGTTGCCCCTGTGGTGGTCCGCCCCCGGGTGCGCGCTCCAGCTGTTCGGGGTGTTCCTGCTGCCCTTCGTGGTGGCGTTCCCGTTCGCGCTCCTGTTCGAGACGAGCGAGGTGGTGGAGACCACGCCCGCGCTGCTGGGCTTCTCCTTCGTGGTGTTGGTGCCCGTCAGCGTGCTCCACGTGCTCGGGCTCCTCCTGAAGTCCCGGCGCGAGCTCGGGTTCTGGCGGGGCGAGAAGGCCCTCGGCCTGGCGCGGGTGGCCGACGTGTTGTACCGCCACGCCCGGGTGGCGACGACGCGCGGGTGGGTGCTGCTGCTGGGCGGCGTGCTCATGACCGTCTTCGCGCTGTACTGGCAGTGGGCGAGCCTCGGGTTCATCGCCATCCTCAGCCTGCTGCTGTTCTACCTGCTCGTCGGCTGGACCCTGTTCGTGTCCACGTTCCTGGCGCGGACGTTCGAGGCCGGTCTCGGGCGCCACGACCGCGGCATCACCCGCCAGATGATCCCCGCCGTCACCACCACGGGCGAAGGCGTCGAGGAGGTGTTCCGCTTCACGCGGGTCCCCGTGCCGTGGGGCTACCGGCTGGTGGTGGACGACCCGAACCCGCCCCGCCTGCGCACCGAGAGCCGCTACGCCGTGGGCGTAAGCGCCGCCTCCGGGGAGGTCGAGTGCCGGGGCCGCCTGCGGGCCACGCCGCGCGGGATGTACCACCTGGGCCCGGCGCGCATCTCGTACCAGGACCTGCTGG
This sequence comes from Myxococcota bacterium, assembly GCA_044356535.1. Taxonomy (GTDB): domain Bacteria; phylum Myxococcota_A; class UBA796; order UBA796; genus JACKER01. The sequence goes on along the minus strand of JBIKWC010000458.1, from coordinate 2,154 downwards.
GCGTGACCCAGGTGAGCGTGGCGAGCGTGGCCACCGCCGAGCTCAAGGTGCTGCCGCGCCTCGTCCCCGTGGTGGTGATCGATCCGCCGCGCTCCCCGATGACCGAGCCCGACGTCGTCACCAAACCGCACCGGTTCGCCACGGAGGACCACTTCCGGTTCCGCGAGTACCTCGCCGGCGACGACACCCGCCGCATCCACTGGCGCCTGTCGATGCGCGCCGGGCAGCTGCAGGTCAAGCTCCCGGAGTCGAAGGAGATCGACACCCAGCAGATCGTGCTGCTGCTCGACGCGTGGCTGCCGCCCGGGAAGGTGCTGGACGCCGCAACCGGCGCGGAGGAGATCCTCGACGTGTTGGTGCTCGCGTGGCTCGGCATCGCGCGCGAGCTGGTGGAGCGCGGCAACCGGGTCACGTTGGTGGCGGCAGCGGGCCACCCGACCGACCCCCAGCGCGTCGACCTCGAGACCCTGGCGGCGAAGGCGGGCACGGTGACCCGCTGGCAGGACCTCGGCGCGCGCGTCCGGTGGCAGTCGAACCACGACCTCGGCGACATGCTCGAGCACCTGGGCCCCGACGTCCACGGTGTCGTCGTCACCGCCAGGTTCACCGCGCCGCCGCCGGGCCCGTTCACCGGCCGGTCGGTCACGTGGTTGTGCCTGGACCCCGCCGACGCGCTCGGCAAGCCCGACCCCCACTGGTTCACCCAGGTGACGGGCGGCAACGTGCTGAAGTGGCTGTTCCTGCTGCCGCACCCCGTCGGCTCCGAAGACAACCACCTGTGGAACCGGCTGGTCCGGGCCCGGGCGATCGAGCGCCGCTGGTTCGCGCGCGCGGTGTTGCGCAACGCAGCGCGCCAGCGGGCCGGCGCGACCTTCCGGGAGCTCGAGCGGCGCGGGGACGCGATCTACCGCATCGAGCGCACCCCCACCTCGATCCGGCTGGTCGGCCTGGTCGCGAAGGCCACGCCCGCCGCGAAGAAAGCCGCACGGAGAACCGCATGATCCGCCCCACGGCTGCGTTCTGGCGGGACCTGCGCGCGCTCGCGTGGCCGGCGCTCGGGTACTGGGGCGTCCTGTTCGTCACGATGGGCCTGTTCTCGGGCCTGATCGTCATGTTCGAAGGGCCGTCGGGCGCCAACCTGTACGCGCTGGGCAGCTTGTGGGCGGCCGCGGTGTTCGGGGTGGGCTTCGGCCAGGTCTGCGCGCTCACCCGGCTGCGCTTCCCGTTCGTCGTGCTCGCGGGGCTGCTGGTGGCGGTGGTCCTGTTGATGGCGATCACGTTCCTGGCGCTGTCCCCGGCGAGCTTCGCGGGCCTGTTCCTGGCCATCATGTGGCTCTTGTTCCCGTTCTTCGCGGTGTCGGGCCTGCTGTCGCTGCGGACGAGCTCGTTCCAGGTGTTCGCCCTGTTCTCGCCGATGGTGTGGATCACGGCCTCGATCATCGTGGTGGCCGAGAACACGGGCGCTGCAGACCGCTGGTTCCAGGGTCACAAGTGGGCGATCTGGGACGTCTTCACCGGGCCGATCCTGGCGTTCGGCATCTTCCTGGCGATCACCTGGATGGCCACCCGCGAGGTGCACCGGCTGCACCGCTGGACGAACGCGGAGGCGGCGCCGGAGGACGCCCACGTGAACCGGCTGAAGGGCAACGCGGTCTCGGCGACGGTCGGCGGCTGCGGGAGCCTGGTGCTGGCGGCGGGCCTGGTGTTGGCGCTGTCGCTCGGCACGGGGCTGCTGGCGCCCTACCTGTGGCGGTCGAAGGTGGTGGACGACGACGACGGCCGGCGCACCGAGCGGCGCACCACGGACACCGACGAGCCGGAGAAGCCGCTGTTCGACGACCCGGACGACCCCCCGAACGAGGACCCGGGGGAGCCCGGCGGGACCGAAGGGGGCAAGGGCAACAAGCCCGGCAAGCAGAACGGCGAGTCCAAGGCGAAGGACTCGGACGGCGACGGGGTGCCGGACCACCGGGAGCGCCGCGCCGGGACGAACCCGCGGGACCCGGACAGCGACGGGGACGGGGTCGACGACGGCGACGAGCAGCGCGCAGGCACCGATCCGACGAACCCGGATTCGGACGGGGACGGCGTCGCGGACGGTGAGGACGCTTCGCAGGGCGGTGGCGGGTCGCAGGGCGGTGGCGGGTCGCAGGG
>JBIKWC010000457.1:0-3974 GCA_044356535.1 Myxococcota bacterium | reverse complement strand
TCGGACACGTGAACCGGAGCCGCGGGAGCAGCGCTACCAGGACCTCGAGCGCCTGGGGATCGGGGGGATGGGCGAGGTGCGGAGGGTCCTCGACACCTCGCTCGATCGGACCCTTGCCATGAAGATCATGAGCACGGCGCTGCTCACCCGGCCAGAAGCCGCGGCATCCTTCCTCGCCGAGGCCCGCCAGACCGCGCAGCTGGAGCACCCAGGCATCGTCCCGGTCCACGAGATCGGCCGCTTGGAGGACGGGCGCCTGTTCTTCACGATGAAGGAGGTCAAGGGTCGAACCCTCCGCGAGATGCTCCAGGAGCGGGCGCAGGGCGCGGACGGAATCCTGTTGCGCCGACTGGTCGACGTGTTCCACCGGGTCTGCGAGGCCGTGGCGTACGCCCACGCGAAGGGCGTGGTCCACCGGGACCTCAAGCCGGACAACGTGATGGTGGGCGCGTTCGGTGAGGTGCTGGTCCTCGACTGGGGCATCGCCGCTCGCGTCGACCAGCCCCTCGAGCCCGGAGGTCGGGTCCCGGGAACGCCCGAGTACATGTCCCCCGAGGCCCAGCAAGGCGGTGGAGTGGCCGACCCGCGGTCGGACGTGTGGGCGCTCGGAGTGGTGTTGCGCGAGGTGCTGGGGGCTGCGCCGGGTGCGCCCGTGCCCCAGGACGCGCCTCCGGAGCTCGCGGCGCTGGTCTCCGAAACGGCGGGGCCACCCGCGCAGCGGCCCCGCGACGCGGCGGCCCTGGCCGAGCGGGTGGAGGCGTGGCTGGAGGGTGCGCGGCGGCGGGACCGCGCGGACGAACACGTCCAGCGGGCCCGTACGGGATCCGAGGGCTCGCCGGCAACGTCCGCGACTGGGTCGCCGACCGCTACGAGCGGAACGGTTCGCCGATGGTGGACGGCCGCATGGCGCCGCTCCTGGACCAGCGACCCGACGTGATGCGCATCCAGCGCGGTGGGGCGTGGTCGTTCCACGAACAACACGCTCGCGCGGCCACCCGGTGGTGGCAGGATCCGCTGTTCCGGCACACGGCGGCTTCGTTCCGGGTGGCCCGCAGCTGGGCGTGACCCGCGTTCAGCGCTGCGTCAGCGCCGCAGTGAGCGCCGCTGGCGTCAACGCCCCCGGCCGCCACCGCTCGATGTGCGCTCGCTCGGCCAGGGCCACGAGCCCCCGGTTCAGCGGCGTCGGCACGCCCAGCCGCGCTCCCTCCGCTGCGAACCAGCCGTGCAGGGACGCGGTCTCCAGCCGATCCCCGCGCGCGAGCGCGTGGCGCGTCGAGCCTCCCACCCGCGGGAGCCCGTCCACCTCCGCCGCCGCCATCGGGTGCATCCGTGCGTCGAACACATCGTCGGGGACCACCTCGGCCCGATCGGCTGCGAAACAGGCCCGCGCTTCGTCCACCGTCGCCTCCACCAGCGCCCGGGGCGGGTCGTCGCACAACGCCACGAACGTTCCTCCCAGGTTCGTGAGGACCTTGGCGCGGATCCAGGGGCCGATCTCCGCGAGCACCTCCACGCGGAACCCCGCCGACGCCAGGGCCTGCGCCAGGGGCGCCTCGACGCCGACCAGACCGGTAGGCCAGCGCCCCAGGAACACCACGCCCGGGGTGGGGGTCCCCGCGAGCGCCACCACTCCCGGCGCCCGCCGCTCCGCCGGGACGTACAACATCCCCGCGACGACGGGTCGGGGGGCCAGCGCGGACAGCGGCCCGATCCCGTTCTGGAAGCTCACCACTGGGCGGTCCGGCGCCAGCTGCGCCACGGCAGCGGTGGTGTCGTGCCCCATCGTGCACACGACGACGACATCGCTGTCGACCACGTCCTCGAGCTCGCCCACCGCCACCTGCACCCGCAGTGGATGCGCCGGCAACCGCAGGTCGACGCCGTGGCGGCGCATCGCGGCGCCGTGTGCTCCGCGAGCGATCAACAACACGTCGTGCCCGGCCGCCGCCACCAGGGCCCCGATCCCGGCGCCGATGGCGCCCGCACCCAGGAACACGAACCGCATGGCGCCAGTGTACGTCGCTCACCGGCGCTGGTCGGCACACCGACCCAGGTCTCCGGGGCCGATGGGCGCTGCGGGCGCGAAGCGCTCCGCACCACCCGGGGAGCGCTCCACCCGCACGGAGACACACTGCCCGCGGGGCGGGGAGGCGACGAGCGCGGGCGCGGCGGGGACCCCGAGCGACCGACCCATCCGCGTGGGGTCGACCACCCACAACACCGACCCGCTCCCGCCCGTCACCAGGAAGGTCCGGACGTCGGTCGCCACGTCCCCGGAGAACACCCACGTCGCATACGCGCCGCGCGCAGCCTGGCCGCTCGCGTACAAGGTCCCCGCCAGGATCGCGATCACCGCGAGCCGGCGGGGGAGTCGCCCGGGCACGTTCGGAGCCAGGGCCGCGGCGAGCGCGATCCCGAGCGCGATCGCCCCGACCAGGGTCACGACGACCGGCCCGTTCGGGAGCGGGGTGAGGAGCGCGTTCCCGCGGGGGCCCGACCCGAAGGCAGCGAGCGCCAGCAGGAGGAGCGTGGCGGCAGCGGCGATCGAGATCCTGGACACGACCCGACCGGTATCCTGCCGGGGTCACCTCCGCGGCAGGCGTCGTCACTGGGGGTCGCCATCCGGCTGGTAGGAGGTACGATGCCGCAGTCGCGTGGTTCCGGACACACGCCGACCGGATCTCTGCATGTGGGTGTTGTTCGCTGTCGCCGCTGCCCAGGAGGCCGCGCCCCCGAACTGGGCGCCGGACCTGCCGCGCCGGAAGGACCTGGACGGAGACGGGTACCGCAACGACGTGGACCTGTGCCCCACGGAGCCGGAGGCGCTGGGCGGTGGGGATGGCGATGGGTGCCCGGACAGCACGCCGCTCGGCGGGGTGGGTCGGGTCCTCTCGGACAGCGACGGAGACGGCCTTCCCCTCTCCATGGACCGCTGCCCGGACGACCCGGAGGACGTGGACGGGTTCGAGGACGACGACGGGTGCCCCGACCCCGACAACGACCTCGACGGCGTTCCGGACGCGATGGACCAGTGCGTGAGCGAACCCGGCACCCAGAACGGGTGCCCCTCCAGCGCGCCGCCGCCCCAGCTCCAACGTCCCGCGCCGCAGCCTGCGGCCGTGGCCCGCGCCGCTCCTTCGCCGCTGCCTTCGATCGACGGGCGCCTGCCGTCCGGGGTGCGCTCGAGCGCCGACGCCGCCGTGGTGATCGGCCTCGAGGACTACGCCTTCGTCCCCGACGTGCCGTACGCTCGCCGCGACGCCGAGGCCTTCGCCACCTTCCTGCTGTACACCCGCGGCGTGCCGCAGGACCGCATCCGGACGTTGTCCGCGGGCTCGGTCGAGCAGATCCGCGCGGCCGTGCGCGATGCGGGCGCGCAGGTGGGCGCCGGCGGCACGGTGTGGATCTACTTCGCCGGGCACGGCGCCGCCTCGATCGCCAAGGGAGAGCGCGTGTTGTTGGGCGACGACGTGCGCCCGGACCCGGTCGCGTTCGACGCCCGCACGCTGCCCGTCACCGAGGTCGAGTCGCTCGCGAGCGCGGGGGGCGGGAAGGCCCTGCTCGTGCTCGACACCTGCTACGCCGGGGCCGGACGCAACGGCCAGACGCTGCTCGCCGGCCGCCGGTTCGCGGTCCCCACGTACGCGGTGCCTCCGTCGGGCTCGGCGGCGCAGTGGCTGGCGGTCGCGCCGGACGAGCTCTCCGGCCCCCTCGAGGAGGTCCAGCACGGCGCGTTCACGTACCTGGCGCTCGGCGCGCTGCGCGGGTGGGCCGACGGCGAGCTCGACGGGCGCGCGGACGGCGCGGTCACCGCCGAGGAGGCCCAGGCGTTCGTGGGCCGGGGGCTGCGCACGCTGCAGGTCCACGACCAGCACCCGGCGTGGGTGGGCGGCGCGGGCGCCAGCGGCTGGGTGTTGTCGACCGGGGCCACCGAGGCGGCGCCGGAGCGGTTCCGGTGACCCGAAACGACGAAG
>JBIKWC010000230.1:0-12104 GCA_044356535.1 Myxococcota bacterium | reverse complement strand
CCCCGAACGGCCGGTTCCCCAGGAGGTGGTCGTCGAGGAAGTACAGGTGGCGGCCCGGCAGGCGATCGATCTCGGCGAGGGCCTCGTCCACCTGTTGGACGTAGTACGAGCGCGCGGGGCCGCCCGACTTCGACTCGAAGAAGGCGTCCTTGTAGCAGAAGTCGCAGTGGTGGGGGCAGCCGCGGCTGACCACGATGCTGTTTGGCACGAGGTACAGGTCGCGTCGGATCAGATCCCGTCGGATCGGGCGCAGGCCAGCGAGGTCGCGCGTGGCGGAGACGTAGCGGGCAGCGGGGTTCCCGGCCTTCAGGTCGCGGAGGAACCGCGGGAAGGCCTCCTCGGCGGGCCCGAGGAACAGGTGGTCGGCGTGGGGCGCGGCCTCGTCGGGGAGCGAGGTGACGTGGAGGCCGCCGAGGATGACCCGGGAGCCGCGGGCCCGGTAGTGGTCGGCGAGGGCGTAGGCCCGGCGGGCGTTGGTGATGTAGACCTCGATGCCGACCAGATCGGGCGCGTCGTCGGTGGTGAGCGGCATCACGTGTTCGTCGACGATCTCGACGTCGTCGTCGGGGTCCAGGTACGCGGCCAACGTCGCGAGGCCGAGCGGCGGGAACAGCGCGTACTTGATGGGCCGGAAGTGGGGGCTGTCGCACTCGGTGAGCGAGGGCAGCACGAACTTGACCTTCATCGGACCTCCACCCGCAACGTAGGCCGGGGACGCCACGGCCCCTGCGGCCGAGGTGTGCAAAGGTCGTGCAGCGGACGTTACCTCCGCGCATGGCCGAGCGGACTCCGTGGTGGTGGCGCGCTGCCGGGCATCCAGCAACGCCCTTCGTCCTGCTCGGGCTCGTGTTGGTGCTGGGCGCGCCTGCGTTCCGGGTGGGCCTGTTGTTCGAGGACTGGGGGCAGCGGGCCCTGCTCTCGGCGCCCACGTTCGATCCGACCGCCACCTTCCGGCTCGCGCGGGACCCGGAGGAGCTGCGCGCAGCGCAGGCGATCGGCCTCGCGCCGTGGTGGTCGGACCCCGAGCTGCGGCTGGCGTTCCTGCGGCCGCTGTCGGCGTGGACCCACCGGCTCGATTGGCAGTGGTGGCCCGAGCTGCCCGTCCTCCGCGTGGTGCACACGTTCGCGTGGTGGGCCCTGGCCTCGTTCGCGGCGTGGCGGGCGTACCTGCGGCTGCTCCCCTCCCGTTCGGCCGCCGTGCTCGCCACCTTCGCGTGGGCCGCCGACGACGCGCGCGCCATCGCCGTGGGCTGGCTCGCCAACCGCAACACGCTGGTCGCTGCCGCGTTCGGGCTCGGCGCGGTGGCGCTCCACCTGCGGTGGCGGGAGACCCGGGCGGCGCGGGACCAGCTGGCGGCGGTGGCCCTGCTCGCCGCAGCGTTGTTCTCCGCCGAGGCAGCGGTGGGCGCGGTGCTGTACCTCGCGGTGGCCGCCGTGGTGCTCGAGTCCGGGGTCCGGAACATCGGCCGGGCAGGCCTCCCGTACCTCGCCGCGGTCGTCCCGTGGGTGGTGGTGTGGAAGGGGTCCAGCTTCGGGGCCGCGCGCTCGGGCAGCTACTTCGACCCGGTCGGGGAGCCGCTGCTGTGGCTCTCGGCGGGGGTACGGCACGCGCCCATCTCGTTCGCGGCCCAGTGGACGGGCCCGCTCGGGACGGCATGGTCGTTCACGGCGCCTCCGTGGAACCTGGCGTGGTCGGGCCTGGCGGTCGCGGTGTGCGCCTTCGTGTGGGCCTGGGCGCGGCCCCTGGTCGCGGTCGACGACCGGATGCGCTTCGCGTGGCTCGGCGCCGTGGCGTCGCTCCTGCCCATCGCCGCCGTGTTCCCGAGCGAGCGCGTGTTGGCCTTCGTCGGGTTCGGCGCATCCGCGTTGCTCGCGCGGGCCCTCCACGACCTCGTCGAGTCCCCGGCGCTGCGCCCCCGGCCGTGGCGGCTGGCCACGCGGGCCCTGGCCCTCCCGGCGCTGGTCCTCGGGCCGCTCGCGCTCCCGTTCGCGATCGACGCCAACCGCGCGGTCCTGCGGCTCACCACGGAGCCTTGGGACGGCTGGGCGGAGGACGACGCCACCCTCCCGCAGGCCGACGTGGTCTCGCTGACGGCGCCGTGTTCGATGTGCAGCGGCTACCTGCTGTACTACCGGGAGGGGCTGGGCCTGCCGGTGCCCCGCTCGTGGCGGGTGGTGGCTGCGAGCTGGGACCGCGTCCGGATCACGCGCACCGGCCCACGGACCCTCGACGTCGAGCCCGCGCAGGGCTTCGCAGCGCCCCCGGGCACCGCTGCCGAGGCCCACGGCGTGATGGGCCCGCACCTCCTGGTGCAGCAGCTCGACGCCACGTTCCAGTCGGGTCGGACCCCGTTCCCGATCGGGGCGAGCGTGGACGTGGGGACCTTCGTCGCAACCGTGCGCTCGCGCACCGCGGACCTCCGCCCCCTCCGCGTGGAGCTGCGGTTCGGGACCGACCTCGACGATCCGTCGCTGCGGCTCGTCCGGTACACCAGCGGGCACATGGTGGACGTGGCGCCACCGGCCGTGGGAGAGACGGTGGAGCTCGCGCCCGAGGCCGTCCCGTTCCAGTGACGCGGAGCGCGGCGTCCTACGCCAGAATCCGGCGGCCGCACTTAAAATCTTCGCCAGCCCTTGATGCGGGATCGGGTTGCAGGTAAAAGGGAGTACCCACCCGTCGACATTCCCCGTGTCGACGTCCAGCCCACCCCATCTCCCCACTTCCCCCGTGAACCTCTTGCGGACCATCCGAGGTTTGCTCGCGGCCATCGTGCGTTCTACGCTCGCGGCCCCGATCCCGTGGCTGCGGCTCGCAGCAGGGGGAGCAGTCTGCCTGGGGCTGGCGACCAGCGGGTTCTTCGCGCTGCGGCCGGACCTGTGGTTGGTCGAGCACGTCACCTTCGAGGGGGTCACCCGGGTACGCACGCAGGAATTGCGCCACCTGCTCGATCTGCCGAACGGCACGGCGGTGTGGATGGTGCAGCCGGGCCCGCTGCAGCAGGCGCTCGAGCGTCACCCGTGGGTCCGCCGCGCGACGGTGTCCGTGGCGTTCCCCGACACGGTGCACGTCTCCATCGAAGAGCGGGCTGCCATCGCGCTCCTCCACGACGGCGATCACCTGCTGTACGTCGACCAGGAAGGCACGCCGTTCCTCCCTGCCGACTTCCGCACGGGCGCGATGGTGGATCTCGACCTCGTGCACCTCACCGGCATGGGCTCCGAGCTCACCGCGCTGCACCCCGACCTCGCGCCGCGCGCCATCCGCGACGCGTTGTGGCTGGTGGCCGCGCTCGACGAGCGCGGTCTCGTGGCGTCCCACCGCGTGTCCGAGGTCTCGTTCTCCCGGACGAGCGGCTTCACGGTGGTGGCGCCTCCGAGCCGCCTGCTGTTCGGTCTCGGCGGGCTGCCCGATCAGGTCGATCGGCTGGCCCGGCTCGTGGATTCGGGCCTGTCGCTCGACGAGCCCCGTCACGTCGACCTGGCACCTGCCACGGTCGCCATCGTCCGCCCGCTGGCTGCTGCCGGCAGGCCTCCTTCCGCGTCGCCCCCCTCGGGCGGCGGTTGATTCCCCAACCCTCCCCCTCCTCATCCCCCAGAAATCCCCGGAGACAGTCATGATCGAAATCGTCGAAGAGGAAGAGCTCCCGACGGGCGCCCGCGTGAAGGTCATCGGCGTCGGTGGCGGCGGCGGCAACGCCATCAACACCATGATCGCGGCCGGCCTGACGGGCGTCGAGTTCGTCGCCATGAACACGGACGCGCAGGACCTGCGCCGGAGCCTCGCTCCCAAGCGGTTCCAGCTCGGACAGCAGCTCACGAAGGGCCTCGGCGCCGGCGCCAACCCGGAGGTGGGCCGCGAGGCCGCCCTCGAGGACCGCGAGCGCATCGCGGAGCTCATCGTGGGCGCGGACATGGTCTTCGTCACCGCCGGCATGGGCGGCGGCACCGGCACCGGCGCGGCCCCGATCATCGCGCAGGTGGCCCGCGAGTGCGGCGCTCTCACGGTGGGCGTGGTCACGCGGCCGTTCTACTTCGAAGGCAAGCGGCGCCGCCGCCAGGCCGAAGAAGGCATCGAGCAGCTGAAGGCCGGCGTGGACACGCTGATCACGATCCCGAACCAGCGCCTCGTGGCGATGGCGACGGACCGCACCTCCATGAAGGAGGCGTTCCGGATGGCCGACGAGGTGCTCCTGCAGGCCGTCAAGGGCGTGTCGGACCTCGTGAACCACCAGGGCATGGTGAACGTGGACTTCGCCGACATCCGCACCACCATGGGCAGCAAGGGCGTGGCGCTGATGGGCGTCGGCACGGCGTCCGGCGAGCACAAGACGGTGGAGGCAGCGCAGCGCGCGATCTCCTCGCCGCTGCTCGACGACGTGACGATCGTGGGCGCGACCTCGGTGTTGATCAACATCACCGGCAACAGCAACCTCACGATGTACGAGATCCACGAGGCCTCCTCGCTGATCCAGGAAGAGGCGCACGAGGACGCCGAGGTGATCTGGGGCTGGGTGGTGGACGAGTCGATGGGCGACGAAGCCCGCGTCACGGTCATCGCCACGGGCTTCGAGGAGACCCGCCAGATGCTGCAGCCGCAGTCGATCGAGCGCCGCGTGAACGAGCGCGTGGTGCGGCAGGGCGTGGTCGGTGGCCGGGGCAACGGCCGGGGCCGCGAGCTGCACTCGGGCATCGACCCGATCTACGAGGACTACGACATCCCGACGTTCTTCCGCAACGCCGACTGAGCGGTCGGACCAGCGGTGATCACGAGCCCCACCCGGAGATCCCGCGGTGGGGCTCTGTCGTTGCGGGTGCTCACCAGGAGCTGACCGCGCCTCCGCCCGAGAGCCAGTCGGGTACCCCGGCATCCGGGAGAGGATCCGGCTCAAGGGGGACGGGCTTGCACACGTCCTCCGTCCCAGGCGTCCCCCGCGCGGCGGACCACGGGCGTCCCTTGGCGGTACACGGCGCACACCCCGTCAGCGGGGTGTCCGTCAGCTCCTCGGCCGGCCACCGCTTGAGCAGCTGACCGTTCGGCGTACCCAGGGTCCAGGGAACCAGGCACGCGCGGCGGTGCTGCACGGTCTGCGTAGCGTTCGCGTTCGCCATGAACCGGCTCTCGCCGAGTGTCCAGGGCTCGCGGAAGCTCGAGCTGGCTTCGTCGACCTCCTGGAGAAAGGCCCGAGCATCCTCCACGTCGATGTGCCGGAGCACGCGGTTGATCAAGCCCTGTACGTGTTCCCACCCACCGTCCGGCTCCTCGCCAGCGCGGTCGGCGGCATACGGGCGGTCCAGCCCCCCCGCAGCGCGGCGCGCGGCAGGCAGGGCGCGCAACATCGCGCGGACGTTCCCCGGGAAGAGGCTCACCGAGGTGCCCATCGCGCGCACCACCGGCTGTGGCGGGCACCGGATCTCCACCACGCGGGGCCGGGTGGGTGAGGAGCAGCCGTCGTGGTGGAAGTACTCCCCCTGGCTCAGCCGACCTTGCCCCCGCGACCCACCCACGTGGCGGTAGCCCTGCGGATCGATCTCCAGGTTGCGCGCCACCACCAGACCCTCCGCGTCGACCAGCGCGAAGAAGGCCTCGCGCGAGGTGGGATCGGACAGGATGCCGTCGAGGTAGGGGGCCGGCCCGTCCGGTTGCCCCGGCACGCCGATGACCACCAGGCCCAGGCCGGTTCGAGGGAGCGCCCGCAAGGTGGTGGTCCCCACGAGCACGTCTCGGTGGCGCGGTTCGCTCACCACGAGCTGCCCGCGCCGCCGCCCCCGGACGACCCTCCACCGAAGGACCCGCCGCCGCCGCCGCCACCGAACCCGCCACCACCGAATCCGCCCCCGCCGTTGCTCCCGGACACGTGGACGTGCTGCTGGAGGCGCGGCGTGGTGCGGGTGTACGACTTTCGATACGAGCAGTGGCCACACGACTCGTCGATCCGCACGCGTCCGCCCTGGAAGGTGCTCGCGTGGACCTCCACGTGGTGTTCGGTGGTGCGGGTCTTCCGGCCGCACTTGGGGCAGTGGGAGTAGCCGCTGAACCACCGCTCCTTGGCGAACGTGCGCGTGGCCGAACACTTGGGGCACTGGTGGACCTGCCAGTCGACCGAGCCGAGGTCCTCCTCGCGGCGCTGGCCCTTGTCCAGGTGCGCGTCTTCCTCGTCCTCCGAGAGCATCGGCATGTACACGTTGCACTTCTCGCACGTCCGGGCCCGCCGGCGGGTGAACAGCAGCGCCGCCACGCCCGCGCCTACGCCCACGGTCCCGAGTCCCCCCGCCGAGCCCGCCGCCAGCACCGTGTTCCGACGCGCTCGCGCCTCCTCTGCCGTGCGCGCGACGGCGATGGGCCCGTTGGTGCCCAGCCGAACGTCTTCGGGGTGCTGGCGGAGCCTGGCGTCGAGCGCGCGGGTTCCCGCCAAGAGCCCCGCACCGTAGGCCCCGGACTTGAACAGCGGCACCATCTCCCGGGCCTGCATGCCCCCGAGCCAGCCGTCCGGCACGATGCCCTCGAGCCCGTAGCCGGTCTCCATCTCCATCCTGCGCTGGTCGAGGACCAGCAGCACCAGGAGCCCGTTGTTGGCGTCCTTGTCGCCCATCTTCCACCGGTTGAAGAGGGCCGTGGCGAAGGCCTTGGGCTCCTGGTCGGCGGAGTTCACGGTCACGATGGCGACCTCGGCGGTGAGGTCTCGGTGCAGCGCGCCCAGCAGGCGCTCGAGCTCCGCCTCCTCGGCGGCGTCGATGACGCGGGCCTGATCGCTCACCCAGTGGCCGGAGCTGCGGGGGTTGACGACGGAACCGACCGAGGTGGCCCAGGCGATGGCGAGCGTCAGCGTCCAGATCACGGGGGCTCCGGGAGGTGGGTACTCCGGGAAGATATCGCCGCGCGCCGCTCGGGTCCCGACAAGGTACGTAGCGACCAGCCAGGGAGTCCGCATGAGCGCCCCGCCGCCGACGCCGACCGAAGGCATCGTCCGCGCCGAGTTCAACCCGCTGATCCGCTGGTACCTCGTGTTGTACGTGGCGGGCGTGTTGTGTGCGACCGTCGTCGGCATTCCGCTCGCGGCGTTGTGGATGCTGGGGCTGGGACAATGGTGGGCCCGCCACTACTACGACGAGCTCTTGTGTGAGGTCGGACCGGACTTCCTGCGGTTTCGCATGGGGATCCTGTTCACCGTCGAGAAGACCATCCCGCTCGAGAACATCCAGGACGTGACGTTCGTGGAGGGTCCGCTGCTGCGCCGCTTCCACCTCGCCACCCTCAAGTTCGAGACCGCCGGGCAGAGCGAAGGGCAGGCCCACGCCATGCAGCTGACGGGGGTCGTGGGCGCCGAGGACCTGCGGCGGCTGATCCTGGAGCGTCGCAAGGCGTTGAAGCACCCTGCCGACCGGGAGGAGGTGGTCCTGTTGCGGCGCATCGCGGATCGGCTCGACGAGGTCGCAGCGATGCTGCGGAGCCGCGGGTGAGGCGAGCGCTGCGCACGGCGCGCTGGCTGGTGCGTTCGTCGTCGGGCGAGCTCCTCGCGGCGTCACTGCCCCGCCTCGCAGCGCTCGGGCTCGGGTTCGTGGAGATCGACGCGATGATCGGCGGGCGGTGGGGTCGCGTCACGGCGGACCTCCAGGCCCGTACCCCGTCCGAGGCCGTCGCTGGCGCGTTCGTCGCCGGGAGCGTCCTGGCGCTGCTCGAGGCGAGGCCGCTGTCGCGCATCCTGTGGGGCCGACAACACCTCGTCGTCCGCCGCCAGCCCGTGCCCGGGGCGGCGTTCGGTCCGGGGGTGATGGCGCTCGCCGCACCGTTCGTGGCGCCGCTGGCCGTGTGGGGTGGACTGTGGCACGGCAGCCTGTGGGGAGCGCTCCTGTGGGCGCTTCCAGCTGGATTCGCGGCGGTCGCGGCCTCGCGGGGGGCTCCGGTGACGGCGCTGGTCGCCGCTGGGGGAGGCGCGGTCGTCGTGGGCCTGGCGGACGCCGCCCCCGCGGCGGGGCTTCCGCTCGCGGTCCTGTCGCTCGGGTGGGTCGCGGTGGCCGGCACGTGGTGGCGCGCTCGGGATCTGCCGTTGCCATCGCCACCGCGATCGTGGTCGTTCCCCCTTCCGCACCCCGTGCTCGCGCTCCTGCACCGCGACGTGCTGGCGGTCGTGCGTACGGCGCCCTGGGTGGCGGCCGGCCCGCTGCTCGCGGCGGCTCCGGCGGCGTTCGTGGCGCGCAACCTGGCGTCGAACGGAGGGGTGGGGCCGCGTGGCCTGGCGTGGGGCGTGCTCGTCACGCTGGCGGTCGCGAGCGGCATGGTGCTGGCCGTTCCCGCTGCAGCGGCGCGGGCCGTGGGCGCGCAGTTCGACCCGCCGCGGTGGCCGCTCCGGGTGGTCGACCGGGGCGCCTCCCTCGCGTTGCTGGCGGGGGCGACGCTGGTGCCGAGCTGGGCGGCGGCTGCGGTCAGCGCTCCGGTCGACGGCGCCGGCCACGTCCGCATCGCGGGCTACGTGCTGGACCTGGCGGTGGGGGCGGCGTGGTGGGTGGCCGCGCGTCCGCAGCGCCCCGGGTATGGGTCGTGGTTCTGGTGGGCCGCCTTCTGCCTCCTGCCTGCAGCGTTCGATGGCGGAGCGGTGGCGGTGGTCGTGGCCGTGGCGGCGGGGCTTGCGACGGCCCGCTCGCTGCACCTGGGTCGCCGGTGATGCTCACCACCGAGGCGCTCACGCTGCGATGGCCCAGCGGGTTCGTCGCCGGCCCGCTCACCTTCACGCACGGTCCCGGCGTGGTGCACCTGCAGGGACCCAACGGCGTCGGCAAGTCGACGTTGCTCCGCTGCCTGGCGGGAGACCACCGCGCGGCGACCGGGCGCATCGCAGTGGGTCCGGACGGCCTCGATCCCCGGACCTCGGTGGAGGCGCGTCGGCGGGTGTCGTTCGTGGCCGCGGAGCCCGAGCTGCCTGCGTTCCTCACGGTGGACGAGGCCTGGCGGGAGCTGGCGGCGCTGCGCGGGAAGCCGAGGTGGGACGGCGCGGCTCTCCGGGATCGGCTCGGTGTCCCAGGCGCGCTTCCGCTGGGGCACTGCAGCGCCGGCCAGCGCCGCCTGGCGGAGCTGCTGGCGGGGCTCGCGGGTGACCCGGCGGTGCTGCTGTTGGACGAGCCCTTCGCGAACCTGGATCCGGCACATCGTGACGCAGTAACAGAGGTAGTGACTACGCTTCGCGCGGAGCATGTGCTCGTCGTCACCCACCACGGCCAGCTCCCTGTATCCGCCGACCTCGTGGTGTCGCTGCCAGTGGGGGGTTTGCGGTGACTCCGTGGTTCGTCTCGCTCCTCGCCCGCTGTACCTGGGCCGCAGACGCAGAGCCTCCCCCGGTGGTGGACGTGGGGGTGTTCGACGCCTGGCGGCGCGAGGTCCTGGCGGTGGTGGAGGTCGAACGGGCGCGGTGCGCGGCCCTCGGCGGCTCGGTGGGGCTCTGGTATTCGCTGCGGATCCTGCAGGACGGCCGCGTGACCGATGGTTGGGATGGCACCCGACCGCCGAAGGCCTCGCGGATCGCGTTGCCTCGGACCGGTGGGTTCTCGGAGGGCGACCGCAAGGCCGCGTCGGCGTCATCGTCGCGCCTGCAGGACTGCGTCGAAGGAGCGCTCGCGACGCTCCGGCTGCCGCCGCCGCCAGGAACCCGCAGCGTGACCCTGCCCGTGTCGCTCGAGCTCGGCGAACGGGCCGTCGACGATGAGTCGGACGCGCCGAAGTTCGACGCCCCTGCCGTCGACAGCGTCGAGGTGAAGCAGCTCCTCGCCGACGTCGTGTGGCGAAGTGAAGAGCAGGTGTTCGGATGTCTTTCGCGCGACAGTGGACCGGTCGAGGTGACGTGGTTCGTCGACCGCTCGGGCAGCGTCGCGGCGGTCGGCCCGCTCCCTCTCCTCCCAGCGGAGCAATCGAGCTGCGTGCGCAACGCGATCGTGCGGTGGCAGTTCCCGGCGCTCGAGGGGGCCTCGGCCGGGGTGCGGCTCCGGCACACGTTCGACCGCGCGCTCGTGGCGCCCCTCGGGTCCGCCGCGGCGCTCACCCCCCCAGGATCGCCTCCGCACACGCCCGCGCCACGGCCATGATGGGCAGCTGGGGGTTCACCCCCAGGTTCGTCGGGAACACGCTCGAGTCGGCCACCCACAGGCCCGGGACGGTGTGGTGGCGGAAGTCGGGGCGGACCACGTTGTGCGCCGGATCCGAGCCGAGCCGCGTGGTCCCGAACAGGTGCGTCACCGACATCGGGTACGACTTCGGGGTGAGGGGACCGTCCACGTCGATCGCGGCCATCCGCGCAGGGTCGCGGACCACCACGTCGAACCCGGCCACCCCGGGGTAGACCTCCTCGGCGCCCCCTGCGAGGAGCAGCTCGCCCAGCCGGCGCACCGCCCGCCGCGCGGTCCGGACGTCCTCCACGGGCAGCGCGAACGACACGCGCGGCGCCGTGAGACCGGGGCGCACCGTGCCGCGGCCCACGGCCCGGATGGCGGCTCCCTGGACGGCGTAGTGGTCGGCCTCGGCGACGCGGCGGGCGAAGGCGCGTCCGGCGCCCGGGAGCCGGCTCCCCAGGATGGACAGGTCGAACCCCAGCGTCTCGAGCTTGAGCCCCTCGTGGCGGAGCCCCGTGACCTCGTGGCCCTGGGTGGCGCCGCGCTGGTTGTGGACAGGCTCGGTGAATCGCCCGGTCACCGAGACCCCGGGGTGCCCGGAGAGTCCGTCTCCGACGGGTCCGTGGAGGATTCCGCTCCGGCGGAGCAACACCGGGGTCTGGATGGCGCTGGCTGCCAGCACCACCCCGCGGGATGCGCGCGCCTCGACCGCGGCGCCGGCGGCGGAGATGCCGTCGACGCCGTAGGCCCCCTTCGCGTCGGTGAGGATCCGGCGCACCTGCACGCCGGAGACGATGTGCGCGCCGTCGCGGACGGCGTCCGGAAGGAGCGAGCGATCCATCGACAACTTGGCGCCGTGGGGGCATCCCTGGAGGCAGCGGCCGGACCCCCGACACCCCACGACGTTGCGCTGGATGGGACGGTGAGACCACCCGAGTCGCTCCGCGCCTGCCGCCATCCGCTCGCTCTTCTGCCCGGCGACGGCGGGGTCGGTCGGGGTGATGTGGAGCCGCTCGGACAAGGCGCGTTCGTGGCCCCGCAGGACCTCGAGGGGGAGCGCGTCGCCGAGCGCCGGGTCGGCCTGGACCCAGCCGCGGTGGACCTCCTCGGGGAGCGCCCAGCTGATCGCGCCGTTGATCACCGAGGTCCCGCCCACGGCGCGCCCCTGGAGGTACGGCATGGGGTTGTCGCCGAGCGCGATCGAGGTCCCGAGGTCCCGGTACAGGGCGGCCATGGCCCGCACGCCGGACGCCTCGAACGACGATGGCGCGTGGGCGTGGCCCTCTTCGAGCACCAGCACGCGCACCCCCGCAGCCGCCAACCGCGCCGCCACCGCCGCGCCCGCCGGCCCGCTTCCTACGACGATCACCTCGGCAGCGAGGCGCAGCGGACGCCCGACCTCCCGGCCATCGAGGTGGACGAGCGGCGCCGTCACAGGAACCTCGCGCGGCTGACGGGAGCATCGAACCAGGCGAAACACGCCAGGAGCTTGAAGGTCGCCACCAGCTGGCGGGCGACGTACGACGGGTGCTGGTCGAGGTCGGTGACGAACTGCTCGCGCTCGTCGGCGGACAGGGCCCAGAACGGACGGCGGAACCGCCGATCGGCGACCGGCCACACCTGGAGGAGGAGCAGCATCCCGCGGAGCCCTGGCGTGAAGGTCGGCGCGGCCGCGGTGTCGAGGCAGCGCCAGAACCCAGCGGTGTCCACGGATCGGAACGGCGGCAGCCCCGCTGTGTGGGTGGGGAGGAACGCGGCCAGCACGTCCTCGACCCGTCGCTTCTCCCAGCGCGTCAGGGGCACGTGGCCTCCTGCGGCACGTGGTCGAGGGGGTGCTCGCGCTCGAGCGTGAACCAGGTGGGGGTGACGAAGGCTGCGCCGAACACGACTGCGTAGCTGACGCCCAGCAGCAGGTCGGCGTTGCCGGGCTCGACGGCGACGAGGGGGTCCTTCACCCACCGGATCGTGTCGAGCAGCGGGTTGTTGGCCCGGCCGTAGTCGATGATCAG
>JBIKWC010000200.1:0-13877 GCA_044356535.1 Myxococcota bacterium | reverse complement strand
AGCGAAGCTCAATCTCCGTGTCTGTCGTGTGGGTCAGGGGCTCCGCCCCCGACACCCCCGCGGAGGACCAGTCCCCCGCACCCCCTGCCAGGGGGCGCTTCCCCCTGGCCCCCCCGCGTACCGAGGTCGATCGAACCTGGATCAATTGCTGGGATCATGACACGAATAATACGCTTGAAAACATTGAACATCACGATGCTGACACAACGCTGTCAGCAGGGCAGCAGTACCTTGCCTGCGGAGGTCGTCGATGTCCCTCGTGTTGTGTGAGCTCGCGGACGGCGCGCGCTTCGGTGTGCCCAGCCTGTCGCCGTTCTGTCTGAAGGTCCATGCGGCGCTGCGCCTCGCGGAGCTGCCCTATGCGCGTCGCCACGGCGCGCGGCCCGACGTGTTCCGCCCGCACAACGCGACCGGGCAGGTGCCGGTGTTGCTCGACGGTGACGCTGCGGTCACCGACTCCACCGCCATCCTGCGACGCGTGGTGGCGCTCGCACCTGGGCGCCTCGGAGGCAGCGCCGAGAGCTGGCTCACCGAGGAGCTGGCGGACACTTCGCTCAACGGGTTCCTGGTGGCCGCGCGGTGGGCGGACGAGGACAACTGGCCCGCGGTGCGCGCGGCCTACTTCGACGAGGCGCCAGCGCCGATCCGGTGGGCCCTCGGGGCCTGGCTCCGGCGCGGCGTGGTGCGCGCCCTCGTGGCCCGCGACGTGTGGCGGGCGGGTCCCGCGGCGTGCTGGGTCCGGTTCGGTGACCTGCTCGACGCGCTGGACGCGCGGGCGCCGGTGGTGGGCTGGTGGGACGGTGACGGTCCGTCCGTGGCGGACGTGGCCTTGTGGGGGCAGCTGCGGTCGTTCGGGACGGCGCTCACGCCCCGGCAAGCCGCCTGGGTCGCTGCCCGCCCGCGGCTCTCCACCTGGCTCGCCCGCATGGACGCCCGCGTGCTCACCCCCGACCGCGCCTGATCAGCCGAGCGCCCGCTCGGCCGCCGCCACGAGCTCCGGTGCGTCTGGCTTCACGTCGGGGGCGAACCGGGCCACCACCTCGCCCGCCCGGTCCACCAGGAACTTCTCGAAGTTCCAGGAGATGTCTTCGCCGCGCCCCGCCGGGCTCCCGACGAGCCACTGGTACAGGGGGCTCCGGCCCCCGGCGTTCACGTCCTGCTTCTCGAGGAGCGGGAAGGTGACCTGGTACCGCTCGGTGCAGAACTGCCGGATCTGGTCGGCGTCTCCGGGCTCCTGCCCGAGGAACTGGTTGCACGGCACTCCCACCACGGAGAAGCCGCGCGGGGACAGCCGCTCGTGCAGGGCTTGCAGCGCCTCGTACTGGGGGGTGAGGCCGCACCGGCTCGCGACGTTCACGATCAGGAGCACCTTGCCGTCGAGCGCCCCACTCCCGAGGGGCTTCCCGTCCAGCCCGACCAGTGGCACCTCGTCGCGCGAGCTCGCGCCGCCCTCTGGGGGCTTGCCGTACGCGACCCGCTGCACCAACCCGACCGCATCCCGGAACAACCTGGCCATGGCGACTCCCGGGCCCTCGACGACCCACGGGAGTTGTACCATTGGGCGATGCACCTCCACGTGGCCGTCGTCGATCCCGGGACCCGCGTCCCCGAGCTGGACTGCTTCAACCGGATGAGTCGGCGGAGCCGGCTGCCGCTCACCTACCACCTCCCCGCGCTGTTCGGGCTCGACAGCTTGCGGCGGGTCGAGGACGGTCTGGCCGGGCTCGTCGTGCTCGGCTCCGGCGCCTCGGTCAACGACGCCCTCTCCTGGCAGGACGAGCTCGCCGAATGGCTGGCGCCCCGGTTGTCGGGGGGGATGCCGGGCCTCGGCCTCTGCTACGGGCACCAGCTGTTCGCGCGCGTCGGCGGGGGCGAGGTGGGGTTCCTGCACCCCGACCACCACAAGGAGAAGGGCGCACGCGACGTCGCGCTCCGGGGCTCCCGGCTCTGGTCGGACCGCTCGGTGCCGTTGGTGGTCACGCACCGGGAGGTCGTCACCACCGTCCCGTCCGGGTACCGCATCGTGGCCGCCACCCCCACCTGCGCGGTCGAGGTCATGGAGCATCACACGCTGCCCGTGTACTCGTTCCAGGCGCACCCCGAAGCGACTGGGGCGTTCCTGCGCAACAACGACGTGCCCTGGCCGCTCGACGAGGCGGCGCTCCACCACGGACACGCGCTGGTGGATGCGTTCCTCGACGAGATCGCGACCCGCGCCGGCCGCTGACCCGCGTCAGATGCTCTTCTTGACCGACCCGGCGCCCTCGGCGGCACCCTTGCGGGCGGCGACCTGCCGCTTCATCTCGTCGAGCTGAGACTTCGCGGAGGAGTTCGCGGCCTTTTCCTTGATCTTCTTGAGCTTCGTGTCGAGCGAGTCGCCCTTGATCTCGGTGCCGATGTCGGCCTCGGCCTGCAGCTTGGAGATGTGCTCGCGCACGTTCTCGAGGGCCTTCACGTCGGCGTCGGTGGAGAGGCCGTCGAGGGTCTCCTGGATGCGGATGCGCGCTTCCGCGTTCGCCTTCTTGGCGAGCATCTGCTCCTTCTCGCGCTTGAGCTTCTCGATCTCGCCCTGGAAGGCGAGGAGGCCGGACTTCGCTTCCTCTGCCTGCTCGGACACCTTCTTGAGCTCGGCGGAGAGCGTCTCGATCGAGGTCGTGAGCTCGTCCTTCTTCTGGATCAGGACGAGCGCAACCTCGTCTTCGCCGTCGTCGATGGCCACGGGGAGCTGGGCCATCACTTCCTTGAGCTCGCGCTCCTTCGACTCGAGCTCGGTCGAGAGCTTGTTCCGGAGGTACACGATCCCGGACACGGCCTTCTTGAGCTCGCGGTGCTTGCGGACGCGCTCGTCGATCGCCGCCTCGTAGACCGCTTCGGGATTGCGCGACTCGATGTCCGACACCCAGAGGCTCAGGAAGCCCCGCCAGACGTTCGCGATCCGATCGAAGAAGCCCATGGTGTGCGCGCTCCAGACTAGAGGGCAGACTAGCTCCGCGGTCCCTGCGAGGCAACCGCGATCCCGAAGGGCCTACGCGCACGGTCCTGCAGTTATTTCGTGCGTCGCGTTAGCCCCGGCGCGTTGGACGAGACCCAGCCCGCTCCCGTGCCCGGTGACGTTCCGGACGCCGCCAGAGGTGTCCCGGGGCAAGACGCGCCCGTCGCCTCCCGCGCGTTCCTGCTCGCGTGCCTGGCCGCGACGGGGGTGGTGTTCGGCGACATCGGAACGAGCCCGCTCTACGCGTTCTCCCAGCTGCGCCTGCACGACGTGTTGCACGGGCCCGAGGACATCCTCGGTTCGCTGAGCCTCCTGTTCTGGACCCTCACGCTCGTGGCCTTCGGCAAGTACGTGGTGCTCATGCTCCGCGCCGACAACCACGGAGAGGGCGGCGGGTTCGCGCTGCTGGCCCAGGTCCAGTCGATCGGCGGTCGCAACGCGGCGGCGATCGTCACGATGTTGACGTTCTCGGCGGCGCTCCTGTACGGCGAGGGGCTGATCACCCCCGCGATCTCCGTGTTGTCCGCGGTCGAGGGTCTCCGGGTGGTGCGGCCGGCGTTCGCGGGGTTCGTGGTCCCCGTGTCGCTGGTGGTGCTCACGGTGTTGTTCGCGCTCCAACACCGACGCACCGAACGGGTCAACCGCTGGCTCGGGGGCGTGATGGTGGTCTGGTTCGTGGTGCTCGGCACGCTGGGGGCCGTCCAGCTCGCGGAGCACCCCGAGGTGTTGGCGGCGCTCTCTCCGCACCACGCCCTCCTGTTCCTCTGGCAGCACGGGTTGTCGGGCTCGTTCGGCGCGCTCGGCGCCCTCGTGTTGTGCATCACGGGGGCCGAGGCGCTGTTCGCCGACATGGGGCAGTTCGGCGCCCGCGCGATCCGGTTCGGGTGGTCCGCGCTGGTGTACCCGGCGCTCGTGCTCCAGTACTTCGGGCAGGGCGCGTTCCTGTGGTCCGGCGGCCAGGTCGTCGGCGACAACGTGTTCTTCAGCATGGTGCCCCGCCCGTGGCTCGGCCCCATGGTGGTGCTGGCCGTGCTCGCGGCGATGATCGCGTCGCAGGCGCTGCTCTCGACGGCGTTCGGCCTCACGCGCTCGGCGATCAACCTCGGGCTCCTGCCCCGCCTGACGATCGTGTACACGAGCCGCGACAACCAGGAGCAGATCTACGTCCCGCCGGTCAACTGGGCGTTGTGGCTCGGCAGCTGCCTGCTCGTCGTACAGTTCGGCTCGGTGTCGGGCCTCGCCTCCGCATACGGCCTGTCGGTCGTGATCACGATGTTGGTCACGTCGCTCGCGACCTCGGTCATCGCCCGGCACCGCTGGGGGTGGTCTGCGTGGACGGTCGGGGTGGTCTTCGGTGGCTTCGCGACCATCGAGGCCGGGTACCTCGTCGCGAACGCGTCGAAGGTGCCAGACGGGGCCTGGCTCCCGCTCGTCGTCGGGCTGGTGGTGTTCGGGATCACCCGCATCTGGCGCCGCGGTCGGGCGCAGATGGCCGACGCGATCGGGGCCGTCGACCGGTGGAGCGTCGCGGAGCTGCTGGCGAGCAAGGCCAGGCTCCCGGAGCTGCCGCGCGCGATGGTGTTCCTCACCCCGGAGCGGGTCCTGACCGAGTCCGACCCCATCCCCCTGGTGTTGCTCAAGTTCGTCGACCGCTACGGCGCGCTGCCGCGCCATTTGACGCTGTTCTCGGTCGCGACGGAGTGGGCGCACCCGTACTGGCGCGGCACCCGGTTCGACGTGCGCCACTTCGGCGACAACGTCACCGCCGTCTGCATGCACGTGGGGTACATGGAGTCCGCGAACACCCGGGCCGCGCTCGCGTACCTCAAGGAGCAACGCGAGGTGCGGGTCCAGGCCGCCCGGTGGACGATCGTGATGGGCCGCGAAGAGGTGATCGTTCCGGAGCGGGCCGGGCTCTGGGGCACCGTGGACTGGCTGTTCTCGCTCCTGGCCTCGTCCGCGGTGCAGGCCGACGTGTGGTTCGGCCTCGGCTCCGACACCGGGATCTCGAAGGAGGTCATCCCGCTCGTGTTCGACCGCCGGGGGCGGATGGTGGTCTCGATCCACCGGCCCGAGCTCGCGGCGGAGCCCCTGCCGAAGTCGGTGGAGCCACGCCGCGACGACCCCACCCCCACGGACTCCGAGCCCCTCCTCGAAGACACTTCGCTCAGCGACATTCCGCGCGTCATGGGTGACCTCACCGAGGACGCCCCGCCGGTCCACACCCTGCACCCCCCGGACGACGGCGGGTCCTGAACGTCGGCGTTGCCGTTGCGACCGGCGTGAACGCTGAATACCGGGAGCGGTCGGCCCCGCGGGCCACCTGGAGGGATCGTGGTGCCGTTCCTCGTCGCGTCGGCGCTGGCAGCGCCCGATCGGTTCGGTGACCTCCGCGTACCGGTGCCCTCCGGGGCCTGGGCCCCACACGCCCGCCACGCCGAAGCGCTCGGCCGCTCCGTGGTCCCCGCCGCCCTGCCTCCGTCCGGCACGCGCCTGCCGCTGCCGTCGCCCGGCCCCGACCTTCGGGTCTACGGCTACCTCGCGTATTGGGACGCGGACCTCGGGAGTGTCCCGTGGAACGACATCACCGACATCGCGATCTTCAGCGCTGGCGTCACCACGACGGGGGATCTCACCACGACATCGCGGTGGGACATCGCCGACGAGGCCGTCGCCATGGCCGCCCCGTACGACGTGCGGGTGCACCTGTGCATCACCCTCTTCGATCCCACCGCGCTCGACACGCTGTTGTCCTCGACCTCCGCCCGCAACCACCTGATCGACGAGCTCGTCCGGTGGGAGGCCGACACCGGCGCCGACGGGATCAACGTCGACTTCGAGGGGCTACCCCTCAGCGTCAAGCCCGAGATGGTGCAGTTCGTGGCCGACCTCGACGCCGCAGTGGGCGACGTCGTCCTCGCCACGCCCGCAGTCGACTGGTCGGGCTCCTGGGACTACGACCAGCTCAACCAACACGCCGACATGTTCATCATGGGGTACGGCTACCACTGGTCTGGCTCCGACTATGCCGGGCCGAACGACCCGATCTACGCGGGCGCGGGCACGGTGTGGAACGGCATCAACAGCCGCAGCCTGTCGTGGTCCGTCGACGACTACCTCACCTACGGCGCTGTTCCTTCGCGGGTCATCCTGGGCCTGCCGCTGTACGGAACCCGCTGGCCCACCAACGACAACGCCGTCCCCACCCGCGCCACCGGCAGCGGCACCGACGTGGTCTACGAGAGCGCCTGGGCCTCCGCGGCCTCCGCGGGCCGCGACTTCGAAGCGGACGCCCGCTCGCCCTACACCCGCACCGGCGGCGAGCAGCTCTGGTACGGCGACGAGGACTCCGTCCGTGAACGCATCGTGTACGTCCGCGACGAGACCCCGATCTCCGGGATCGGGTTCTGGGCGCTCCACTACGACGGGGACGACGCCTCGTTCTGGGACATGATCCACGCCGAGGCGCGCGCGGGAGCCGATCCGGTCGAGCCCGTCGACACGGGGACCCCGACCGACACCGGCACGCCCACCGATACCGACGACCCCGGGCCCGACCCCGAGCCGGGCGGCTTCGTCGCCAACGCGGGGCTCCCGTTCCTGGCCTACGTCGGGGACACGGTGCGGTTGTCTGCCGACGGGTCGCGGGGGCCCGCGGGCGCGGACCTCCAATACCGGTGGACCCAGCTCTCGGGGCCGGAGGTCTCTCTCGATGCACCGGACGGGCCGACGCCGGAGTTCGAGGTCACCGAGCCGGGTACGGTCGAGTTCGAGCTGGTCGTCGGAGACGGCGACGCGTGGTCCGAACCGGCGACCAGCTGGGTCGTCGTCATCGACCCGGATCTCGCCAACCGGCACGACCGCGGCTGTGGGTGTGCCGCCGGGGGCGCCCCGCAGCCGCTCGTTGCGGCCCTCGGGACCCTCACCCTGTTTTTTGGATACCGGAGACGTTTCGGGCGCTGAACACGACGCTCAGATCCTCGGAACCCCAGTAGTGGCACCACGAGTAACCGCCAGAACACTGTCGTCGGGCTTACACCCCGGTTCCTTCCAGGAGGCCCTGGTATACTAGGTCCGCGGGGGGCAGGTGAAAGGGTCGGTCGGCCAGTTCGAGATCCTGGAGATCCTCGGAGAGGGGTCGTTCGGGACCGTCTGTGTCGCCCGGGTCACGAGTGATCCGCTCCGGCGCAAGGTCGCCCTCAAGATCCTCAAGGGCGCGTACGCCCAGAACAAGAAGATCCTGAACCGCACGCGGGACGAAGCCAAGCTGTTGTCCGCCATCAACCACCCGAACATCGTCCGGGTGGAGCGCCTGATGGAGATCAACGGCCGCCCGTGTGTGGTGATGGAGCACGTGCAGGGCGTGTCGCTCGACCAGCTGCTGCTGCGGTTCAAGGACGGGCTGCCCGCAGCCGTCGCCCTCGAGATGGTCCGCCAGACGAGCCTCGCCCTCTACGCTGCGTACGCCGAGGCCCACGGCGAGAACGGCAAGCCGTTGCGCGTCATCCACCGCGACATCAAGCCGTCGAACGTGATGTTGTCGATCCACGGCGAGGTCAAGGTCCTCGACTTCGGCATCGCCCGCGGTGAGTTCGACGGCCGGGAGGCCCGCACCGAGTCGGTCGTCATGGGCAGCCGCCCCTACATGGCCCCCGAGCGCCTGGACGGCATCTCCGACAGCCCGTCGGTCGACGTGTACTCGGCCGGCATGTCCCTGTTCGAGCTGCTCACCGGCCGCACGATGTCGTTGTCGATCAACCCGATCAGCCACGACCAGGCCATGAGCCGGCAGCTCCAGTTCATCCAGGTCCCGGGCATGAGCCAGGCCGCCCTCGAGGACCTCCGGGACCTCATCCGGCGGATGTGCGCCTACACCCGTGACTACCGCCCCGGATCCGCCGAGGTCGCGCGCGATCTCGAGCAGCTCGTGTACGCGATCGACCGCCGGTACCACATCCACCTCGAGGAGTTCGCGCGCACCACGGTGTTGCCGATCTACGAGACCCGGCCGCGCGTCTCCCCCGAGGAGGCGTTCTCCACCGTCGAAGACGGCGACGACTTCTTCAAGGAGGTCACGGGCGCGCTCACCGGCAACACGCCGACCAAGAAGCAGCCCCAACCCACGCGGGCTTCCTGGACCCCGTACGTGTTCGTGGGTGCGCTCGGCTTCACGGTCGTGGTGCTGGTGTTGCTCGCTGTGACGAAGAGCCTGTGGTGGGGCGTGAAGGAGAGCGTCGCGAGCGATGCCCCCGACGACCACAAGGTCCGGGTGGAGCTCTGGATCCCGGACGGCGCCAGGGCCCAGCTCGGCGAGGTGTTCCTGGGCTCCAAGGGCTCGGCCCGCATCGCGCCCGGAGCGACCCT
Organism: Myxococcota bacterium; assembly: GCA_044356535.1. Lineage (GTDB taxonomy): Bacteria > Myxococcota_A > UBA796 > UBA796 > JACKER01. Next base: position 5,521 of record JBIKWC010000200.1, on the reverse strand, counting down.
CCTCGAGATCACCCTCGAGGACGGACGCCTCCTGCACTGCTCGTTCGTCGCGGTGGACGGAGAGCAGGTGCGCCTCGTCCCCGGCGAGGCCATCACGGTGGACGACGGCGACACGATTCCCTGCCAGGTCGTGCACCAGTAGGCCCCTGCCGGGTCGTCTACCACCAGGTCCGTCCACCACCACCAGGCCCCCCTGCCAGGTCGTCCACTGGTGGAGTCAGGGTGCCTCGTCTTCCGCTGGCCCGTCCTCGTCTCCCTGCTCGGCGACCTCGTACTCGGCTCGCAGCTCGGCGTTGAGGTTCTTCCGCCGCTCGGCGAACGACTCCCACAGCTCGAGCGGCTTCTCGCCGGGCTCCACCCGCCGGACCACCAGCAGGAACGCGCGGTGGGGGATGTCGGGGAGCGAGACCTCGTAGATGTCGGGGACGTAGCGGCTGGTGACGGAAGGATCGACGTCCCAGGCGTCGAGGGTGTCCTTCATGCGACCGGCGGCCAGGCGGCCCCAGACGGCGCGGGCGAACAGGTACCGCGGGGAGTACTTGGCGAAGTACTCGGGCGTGACGTGTTTGTCGTGGCCCGGAGACTCTCGGAGCGGGCCGGCCGCGACGGGGCGGTACGCGACCTCCTTCGTGACGAGGCCGTGTTGGTCGAGCACCTCGAGGTCGCTGAAGTACCCGATGGCGCCCACGGCCGCGGCGACCACGGCGTCTCCCGGGTCTGCGACCTGCGACAACGCCAGCCCGCGGTGCATGAACCCCTCGCTGTTCTCGCGCTGGTTCTCCCAGCGGTTGAACTCGGACAGGTAGTCCTTGTCCGACAGCCGGAAGTGCAGCGCGGAGCGGACCCTCTCCGGAGCCAGGTGCAGGTCGAACGCAGGCATCGCGCCGACCAGGATCACCGCGAGCCCCGCGAAGGCCGCGGTGCGTTCTCCGCGGCGGCGCACGAGCTCGTGCAGGAGCTCCGCCCACAGGAGCGCTGCGAACGGCAGACCCGGGACCAACATGCGGCCGAACGGCATGAAGTCGCCACCGACCAGGGTCGCGTACGTCGGGAACGCAGCAGCGCACGTGAGCGCGGCGAGCAGCGGCCCGCGGGTCCAGGTGCGGGACCAGCCCAACGCGAGGGCCGGCGCCAGCGGCGAGACCGTGGTCACCGTGAACAACGCCACGTACTTGAACCCGCGAAACACCGACCGCAGGCTCGTCGACACCTTCACGAGCGCGGTGTTGGGGACGAGCGTGCCGTAGTACTGCATGCGCCACACGTGGTACACGCCGAGCATCAGCGCGACGGGGAGCATGGCGCGCGCGACGCGTCGGAGGTGCCCAGGGAGCGGGTGCCCGTCGCGCCAGGCGGCCAGGGTGGAGGCGCCGATCACGACGGCCACCCACCCGATCCCTTCGGTGCGGATGAGCGCCAGCCCCAACGCGAGGAGGGCGGGAACGGCCCACTCCCGATCATCGCGCCGGAAGACCAGCTCCTCGAACAGGAGGAACGTGAGGAGGGCCTGCGGCATGGTCTCGAGGCCGCTCGTCGACCAGACCGCGAACGCCGGGGAGGCCGCCACGAAGCCCGTGGCGAGGAAGCTCGCGCCCCGGCCGAGCGCCAGGTGGTGCGTGCACACCGTGTAGACACGCCACACGAGCGCTGTGCCGCACAGCGCCGAGAACGCGGGCAACAGCAGGTCCGTGGGCAGGGACAGGCGCTCGGTCAGCGTCGCGAACACGAGCCACAGGAAGTCGGAGTAGCCCTCGACCGGGGGGAACTCGGAGACGTTGAACACGATGCCCTGTCCGCGGGCCCAGTGTTTCGCGTAGCGGAACGTGATGTAGGCGTCGTCGCACACGAACCAGAACCGGAACGCCAGCAACAGCTGCACTCCGACCAGAATCGACAGCTGCGTGCTCGCTCGTCGGGGCAGGGTCTCGAACAGGGCGTCGCTCCTGACGCGCCGGTCTAACACGGTGGTCCCCGCCCGCCCGACCGGGTAGGACAGGGCCGGTTCGGAGGGGGACGTCGTGGCGGGACCCGAAGCAGCGTGGGGGACGTGGTCCCGCTGGTCCATGCTCCTGGTCGCGATGGCGGTGGTGTGGCACGTCGTGGCGGTGTTGTCGCCGCCCCGCGTGGCGCCGCCCAGGGACTCGGCCGGGCGGGACTTCGCCTCGTACTACTACGCAGCGCGCGTGGCTTCCGAGGGGGGCGACCCGTACGACAAGGACGCGCTCGAGCTGGTGGCCCAGCGGGACGGGCTGCGCGAACACGTGCACCCGTTCTTCTACCCGCCGCCGTTCCTGTGGCTCGTCTCGTTCGCGCCGCTGGTGGACCTGCTCACGGGCTTCCAGCTCTGGTGGTTCCTCAACGAGGCGTGCCTCGTGGCGGTGTGCGTGGTCCTCGCCACCTGGTGGCGTCCACTCGGGGAGGGCGTCGGCGTGGTCATCGCGCTGCTCGCCGCCACGATGTACGGCGTGGCCTACTCGGCCGAGCTGGGACAGGCCAACTTCCCGGTGCTGCTGGCGGTCGTGGCGGGGCTGTCCGTCGAGCGGCGTTGGCCCGTCGTGGCTGGGGTCGCGATCGGGCTCGCCGCGATGTGGAAGATGAGCCCCGCGTTGCTGGTCGGCTGGTGGCTCCTGCGAGGCCGGATGCCGGCGGCGGCGGCTGCGATCGCGACCGCCATCGGAGCGTCGCTCCTCACGCTCCCGCTCCTCGGATGGTCGGAGCAGCTCGGGTTCTACCGCACGGTGTTGCCGGGCCTCCAGCGCGGCGACTACAACGGGCTGCAGATCCAGATCGGCATGTTCGCCAATCACTCCGTACCCAACCTCCTCCACCAGGCCCTGCCCAGCGGAGGCAACACGTTGTCGCCGCTCGCGCGCGGCGCCTCGACCCTGTTCCAGCTCGCGCTCGTCGGCACCCTCGGGTGGTGGTTCCGCGTCCGCACCGACGATCCCGTGCGGGTGGCCGCCCAGGCGTCGGCCGTGCTCGTGGCCGCTCTGCTCGTCCCCGTCTACACCTACGAGCACCACCTCGTGTTCGCGCTCCCCGCGATGGTGTTGGCCGTCCTCGCCGTGATGCGCGGCTGGGTGCCCCGCTGGTGGGGGGCGCCCATCGCGGTGGCCGTGGCGGTCCTGGTGATCGACCTCCCCACGCTGCGCGAGTTCGCCCAGAAGGTGGTCACCGAGCGCGCCAGGGCGCCGTTCTTCCTGCTCCAGGAGCTCAAGTTCGCGGCGCTCGTGACCGTGGGCGCCGTCGCGGTCCGGATCGGGGCCACCGCGCTCGAAGACCCCTCCCGACCACCGCCCCCGCGACCCGCGTGAGGGTGGACATTCCCGGACCGTGGAGCTACGACGCCCCCACGGGGGTGGGTTCGTGCGGTTCCCGGTCGAGTTCGTGATGTCCGGTCTCCTGTTCCTGTTCGCCTGCGGCGGTGACCCGGTGTGCGGCACCGACGACGAGGGCAACGAGTTCCCCGTCTGTACGTACGAGCTCGAGAAGGACCTCACCATCGACTACTGCCCCGGAGACGAGTGGGGCGCGGTGGACGGCTGCAACTCGTGCGCCTGCGACGGCAAGGGCAAGATCCTGTGCACCGAGATCGACTGCGCCACGGCCGAGAACTGACGGGCTACGAGGCGTGATGGAGACGCTGCTCGCGCGGGTCGCAGCGGTGGTCGGGCCTGCGCTCGTGTTCACGGCCGCGGTCAGCGCGCTGCTCGGCTACCGCGACGCCGAAGACGTGCAGGCGGCGGAGAACGCAGGGCGGGTGGTGAACTCCCGGGTGTTCGACGTGGACGTCGCCACCGCGATGGACGCGATCCTCGCCGAGCGGCTCCCGGAGGTCGTGGTCCTCGGGCCCTCCTACGCGAACACCGACATCAAGCTCGATCTCCTCGCCGCCCAGCTCGGGGTGTCGAACGACGACATCGTGTTGTTGTCGGTACCGAACAGCGTCGGCGCGCACTGGTACGCCATGTTGAAGTATCGGGTGTTCGCGTCCGGACACCACCCGCGCCTCGTGGTGGTGGTGTCGGGCCTGCAGTCGATGCTCCTCACCACGCCGCTCACCGAGTCCTCGATGGTGAACCTCGAGGTGCAGCTGCCGCCCGAGGGCGACCCCGTGGTCGACTCGCTCGTGCAGATGCCACACGGCTACGGCATCGCCCGGTTGCGCGAGCAGCGCGGCAAGGTGCGCCAGGCGTTGTTCGACCGCTTGCGTGCGTTGCCCGCGCGCGCGCTGTTCCGGGTCGACCCCGCGAGGGCGCGGGTGGCGCTCGAGCACGTGTTCGACGACGCCCGGATCGACATGTCGCTGCACGGGTCGTCGAGCCCCGTGGCGTTCGCCAGCGCCGAGGTCGATCGGTTCTACACGCCCGATCTGTTGCCGCTCCCCGCGGACTCGTTCCTCGCCCCCATCACGGAGCTCGTGCGGGAGGAGGGGGCGCGCATCGTCTGGGTCCGGCCCCCGATGTCTCCGTTCATCCCCGTCCACCTCGATGACGTCGTCCTCGACGGCGTGCAGGAGCAGGCGATCGCGTTGGTCGAACAGGGCGGCGGCGCGTACCTCGACATGCGTGCCCTACCGATGTCGAGCCAGATGTTCAAGAACGAGGACCACATGAACAGCGAGGGCTCTCGCCGGTTCACGGAGGCCCTCGGCAAAGCGCTGCTCGACCTCGACGCCCTCCAACCCGCGGCCGATCCCACCCGGGTCGGACCGCTCGGCTTCACGGTCGAGTCCTCCCCGTCGACCCCCGACGGCACCATCCCGCCGGGTGGGTCGCGCACCTGGACCGTCGCCGAGTGGGACGAGCGCCGCGGGTCGTTCGCTGTCGACGTCGTGACGGCCCAGCCGGACGGCACCCCTGCGCGGGTGCGGGTGGGGGGCGTCACCGGCCCCCTCGCGCCGCTCGGCGGCTCCCGGTCGCGCGCCACGTTGCGCCCCCCGAGCCCCGGACCGGCGCCGTTCGAGGTGGTGGTCGAGGTGCCCCCGGACGGCGCGCCCCTGTCCGTCGTTGCGCTCGCGCTCGGCCAGCGGCTGGGGAGACAGTTCCTGGTGGGGGACGAGGTCGGGCTGGAAGGCCGGACCGTCGAGACCATCGGGGTGGGTCGGCTCGTGGGCGGCGTGTTGGTCGACGAGTCCGTCCACCCCACGTACGCCCGCCCTCCACTCAAGCCGCCGCTCTACGATCGGCCACTCCTCGACCTCCCCGACGAGGTGGCAGCGTACGAGACCGAACGCTGGTCGTTCCTCTCCGACGAGGCCCTCCGCGGGGAGACGGACTTCGGCTCGCGCTGCTCGCCCCTTCGCATCCTGGAGGACGGCGAGCTCCTGGGCCCGGCCAACGTCCCGTGTGGCGAGGTCAAGCACAAGGGCCACGGCCGCAGCTGCCACACCACGGACCGCATCTTCCTGACCGCGCCCGACGGCTCCGACCCCGCTCGCAACGGCCGGACGTACCGCCTGGCGCTCGATCCGGGCCGCAAGTGCGACGCCGCGGCATGGATCTACCCGAAGGATCAGCTG
>JBIKWC010000456.1:0-3993 GCA_044356535.1 Myxococcota bacterium | reverse complement strand
ATCGAGCCCGGTCTCGGCGTCCTGCCGCGCGCGCCGGACCCGGCCGCTGTCGATGACCACCCGCACACCGGGCACGGTGACGCTGGTCTCGGCCACGTTGGTCGCCAGGAGCACGCGGCGTCCCGACCCCGGTTGCAGCGCGGCGTCCTGGTCCTCCGGGGAGAGGTCGCCGTACAGCGGAACGGTGTCGAGCTCCGGAAGCAGCGCCTGGACCCTGCGGATCTCGCCGACACCCGGCAGGAACACCAACAGGTCGCCGGTCGCGTGTGGCAGCTCCCGGCGGATGGCGTCGGCCACCACCAGCGCGGTGGGCCGGTCGTCCGGGCGCGCCAGGTGCTCGACCTCCACCGGGAAGGCGCGGCCCTCGCTGCGGACGAGCGTCGCCCCCCCGAGGAACTCGGACACCGGGCCCGGATCGAGGGTCGCGGACATCGCGCCCACGACGAGCTCCGGCCGCGCCTCCCGGACCTCGCGGACCAGGGCGAGCGACAGGTCGACGTCGATGCCGCGCTCGTGCAGCTCGTCGAGGAGCACGCAGCCCACGCCGTCGAGCAGGGGGTCGGCGACGAGCCTCCGCAGCAGGATCCCCTCGGTGACGACGAGGATGCGGGTCTTCTCGGAGGCCACGCGCTCGAACCGGACCTGCCAGCCGACGGTCTGGCCAACAGGCTCTCCGAGGGTCTGCGCCATCCGCCGGGCAGCAGCGCGCGCAGCGACCCGGCGCGGCTCCAAGAGCAGGATCTGGCCGTGGACCTCGGGCAGCAACGCGAGCGGCACGCGCGTGGTCTTCCCAGCGCCCGGGGGGGCCACGAGCACGAAGGGTCCACCCCTGGCCGCGCGGAGCACCTCGGGCAGCACCCGATCGACGGGGAGCTCGGCGTCGGTGCTCATCCGGGCTCGGGGAAGCCGTAGGTCACGGTGCAGAAGGCCACGGGGGCGACCCGATCGTCGGCGAACAGCTCCACCGCCCCGACCGCGAGGCGTCGGCCCACCTTCAGGAGCCGGCACCGCGCTTCGATCCGACGGGCCCGGGGACGGTGCAGGAAGTGCATCTCGAGGGAGCTCGTGACGGCGCGGCCCCCGCGCTCCGGGCCCTCCCCGGCGATCAACGCGGCGTACATCGCGGTGTCGGCCAGCGTCATCAAGGTGGGACCGCTCACGGTGTCCCCGGGACGGAGGTGGTCGGGCCGCACTGCCAGAGACACCGTGGCGCCGTCGGCGGAGAGGGTGTCGATCACGAACCCGAAGTCGAGCGCGTGGGGGAAGTGTGCCGCGAAGAACGCGGTCACGTCGGTGGGGGTGGAGGGCATGGATCCGACTAACGCCGGCTCGGCAGCGGATCGTGACACGAACGATGGCGGTTCGTTGCGTGGGGATCGTACAAGGAGAGTGAAAGGGTCCGAGTGGACCCGAGGGAGGACCGTGTCTCGAGACCTGCTCGTCGTGTCCGACCTCCACCTGGGTGAAGACCTCGGGGCGAAGTCGGTGCGTACGGAGCAGCTGGAGTCCGGGCTCGTCGCGTTCCTCGATCACCACACGACCGACGGCCGCGCGTGGCGCCTCGTCATCAACGGCGACATGCTCGATCTGGTGGGCGCCGTGGTGCTCCCCGCCGACGCCGGCCTGATCTCGGGCCTCCACCCCGACGACCACGTGTACGGGCTCGGGGGCCAGTCGGCGACGGCGGTCTACAAGATCGGGCGGGTCGTCGAGCACCACGAGGCCGTGTTCCGCGCGCTCGGGAGGTTCCTCGCGGCCGGCAACCCCGTGTCGGTGGTGATCGGCAACCACGACGCCGAGCTGCACTGGGAGCCCGTCCAGCAGGTCCTGCGCGAGCGGCTGCGGCAGTTCGCGGCGGAAGCGGGAGCCACGGACGACAGCGCCATCGACGTCACGTTCCACCCCTGGTTCTTCTTCGAGGAGGGGGTGGCCTGGATCGAGCACGGGCACCAGTACGACCCGTACTGCTCCTTCGAGGAGGTGCTGGCGCCGTCGACCGACGAGGTGGAGATCGATCCCAACCTCGGCGCCCTGCTTCCCCGCTACGTCGGGACCCGCATGACGGAGCCCGTCCACGAGCTGTGGGGCCTCGGGTTCGTCGAGTACCTCCGGTTCTGGATCCGCCAGGGGTCCGACCGCCTCCTCGGCATCCTCCTCGCGTACTTCGACGTGTTCCGCAGGATGATCGAACACTGGCAGTCTCGGCTGCCCGAGCGCGTGGCTGCGCGTACGGCGAAGGCACGGTCGCGCCTGCAGACGCTGGCCCGCGGCGTCCGCCTCTCGGAGGCCCACCTGCTGGCGCTGCGAGCGCTGTCCCCGGCGCCCATCCAGGTGGAGTGGATGCGCATCGTGCGGGCGCTGCACCTCGACCGCCTGCTGCTGCTGTTCGCGGCCCCGCTCTCGTTCCTCGTGGTGCTCGTCACGTTGCCGTGGTGGGTCCAGCCGTTCGCCGACGGCGCGCTGGCGGTGGGCCTCGTCGCCTGGCTCGCGCTGGCGATGGTGGCGCGCGAACCGGTCGACCCGAGCGAGGCGATGCGCAGGGTGGCGGCGCGGATCCGGGCAGTCCTCGACGTGCCCATCGTCGTGATGGGGCACACCCACGAGGCGGTGGTCGATCGGGACTCCCACGGCGGCGCCTACATCAACACGGGCACCTGGGTGCAGGCCGACCCCCTCCGGGCGTTCACCCACCTCCGGATCGAGCGCACCACGTCGGGCATCCGCGCCCGCCTCTGCCAGTGGCGGGACGGCGCGGTGGCGCAATACGGCTCCGGCGCGGACACGAACTCGGTTCTCCTCCCCCTTCCGCGCGAGGTCTGACCCGCCTTCGCGGTCGGACGTGCGGCCCCCACCTCGGATGGTGTTCATGAACGTACGGATTGCTCTGCTCGGTGGCTGCTGGTTCCTCGCGGCCTGCAACGGGAAAGACGTGACCACCTCCGGCACCGAGTCCGACGCGGACACCGACGCCGATACCGACGCGGACACCGACACGGACACGGACACGGACACCGACACGGAGGTCGTCGTCGACTGGACCGTGGGGCCCGCGTTGCCCGCCTGCACCCCGAGCGAGGAGGGCGGCACGCTGGTGGCGCTGTCCGGGGTGGTGCTCGGCTCTGGGGGTCCAGTGGGCGGCCACGTGGTGTACGACCGCGCCTCGGGCGAGATCGTGTGCGCAGGCGACAGCTGCGACGTCGCTGGTGCCACCGTCGTGTGCACCGAAGGCGTGATCGGCCCCGCGCTGATCGACGCTCACGATCACACCCAGTACAACGTCCTCGCGCCCTGGCGACACGACGAGCTGTACGAGAACCGGTACGAGTGGCAGCGGGACGGCGACTACTACGACTACCGCGAGGCGTACGACGCGATGGAGGCGGCCAACGGGTGCGAGATCGTGAAGTGGGCCGAGCTGCGGCAGATCGTCGGCGGAACCACCTCGGTCGTGGGCTCCACGGACGGCAGCTGCGTCGACGTGTTGGCTCGCAACCTCGACGAGACCGAAGCGAGCGGGCTCTCCGGGTACGGGCTCAGGTATTCGTCGAGCCGTGTCGAGTACCTGGACGGGGGCGACGCGTCGAGCCGGCTGGCGGCGCTCGACTCGGGCGCCACCGAGGCGTACCTCGATCACGTCGCAGAGGGGGTGTCCGGCACGGTGAGCGCCGAGATCGACCAGATGACCTCCCTCGGCCTCGTGGGACCCGGCAACGTGTACGTCCACGCGACCGACGCGACGGTCGAGCAGCTCGCGCAGATGGCGATCGACGGCACGGGGATCATCTGGTCACCGCGCTCGAACCTCGATCTGTACGCCGAGACGACCCTGGCGGACGTGGCGATGCGGCTGGGGGTGCCGGTGGTCATCGGCCCCGACTGGACGTGGTCGGGCTCGAACCGCACCTCGCAGGAGCTGTCGTGCTCCTGGGACTACCTGCGCTCCCGCAACGCGACCACGACCGACGCCGAGCTCTACGACATGGTGACGGTGGA
>JBIKWC010000037.1:0-38671 GCA_044356535.1 Myxococcota bacterium | reverse complement strand
GCGTCGCCACCCCCACCCGCCGCCCCGCCAGCAACCCCACCAGCGCCCGGACCGTCGAGGTCCGCCCCGGAGAGCGCGCGTTCGTCGAGCCCACCGACACGACCACCACGGGAAAGCGCTGGGGGCGGGCGAGGCGCCGGCGCAGCGCCGCGACGCCCGCCACCAGCGGCACCAGGGGCCACAACATCGGCCGCGGCGCCGTCTCCGGGGACGGTGGCCCCGCCGCTGCCAGCACCCCTGCGGCCACCGCCGCCGCGCCACCGCGCAGCGCGGGAGGAGGCCGCCGACGCGCCACCGCAACCGCGAGGTCCGCGTGCGAGGAGGCGTGAACCTGCGCGAACGCGTCTCCCTGGCCGCGCACCTCGGGACCCGCCACCACGGAAACGCCGGCGCGCGCGGCGTCCCAGGGCGCGTGGCCCCCGATGCGGTCGTCGAACGTACCCCCCACGAACGCCCACTGCGCGCCGGCGAGCTCGCGGGCCAGCCCCCCGACCGAGTCCAGGACCACGTGGTCGACCCCGTCCGGCACCACGCCGTCCACCAGCGCGCTGCGGTACACCCAGCGCCGCCCCGCCAGCGCCGCCGGCTCGAACCGCTCCGGGTAGCGCGGCGCCAGCAGGGCCCGGAGCCCCTCCGCCGCCACCACGGGCAGCAACCGCTCCACGTCGCCGTCGCGCAGCGAGACCCCCACCGCGAACGGGCCCGGCCAGAGCAGGGTCGGGGGCCCCACCGGTCGATCGACCTTCAGGTCGCCGCCGACCACGGCCGAGCCCGACCGCCGGGCGAGCCGCTGGGCGGCCTCGGCGTCGCGCGCCCACACCGCGTCGGCCCGGAACCAGTCCGGCGCCAGGTCCCGCAGCCGCGCCGTGCGCGCCGACTCCCGCGCCGACACCCGCAGGACCGGGACCCCCAGCGACCGCGCCCGGGCAGCCAGGACGGGCCAGAACGCCGATTCCACGAACACCAGCGCCCGCGGACGCGCCTCCGCCAGCAGCGGCGCGAAACACCACGGGAGGTCGAGCGGCAACACCGCCGACGGCACGCCCAGCGCCGAGGCGGCCCTCGCTCCGGTCTCCGAGTCGGTGGTGACGAGCAGCGGCCCCGAGAGGTGCGGGATCAGCGCCTCCACCACCGCGAGCTCGCCCACGCTCGCGGCGTGCAACCACAGCGCACCGGGCTGCACCGGGGGTACGCGCCACCCCAGCCGGTCGCGGATCACGCAGGTTCCCCAACCGTGAACACCTGGTCCGCGAGGGCCACCAGCGCCGGATCGTGGGTGGCGACCACGATCGTCACCCGCCCCCGCGCTGCGGACAACGTGTTCCGCACCGCCGCCGACGCCGCCGCGTCGAGGTGCGTGGTGGGCTCGTCGAGGAGCCAGATCTCCGCGTCCCGGTGCAGCGCCCGGGCCACCGCCAGCCGCTTGCGCTCGCCGCCGGACAGCGGAGCGCCGTCCTCGCCAAGCACCCGATCGGGCGCCGCGAACGTAGCCCCTGCCGACACCAGCGCCGCGCCCAGCGCCGCCGCCGACGCCTCCGCACCCAGGGCGACGTTCTCCGCCACGGACCGCGCGAACAGCGCGTCCAGCTGCGGGACCACGCCGATCGAGCCGCCCACCTCCACCACGCCGGCGTCCGCCGCACGTTCTCCCGCCCACAGCGACACGATCGTGGTCTTGCCGGCGCCCGACGGCCCCACGAGCGCCAGGAAGCCGCCGCGCCGCACCTCCAGGTCGACGCCTTCCAGCAGCAGGCGCTCGCCTGCCCACACGGTGACGCCGCGAAGCGCAAGCGCCACCTCTGGCGCCGACGGTGGCACCCGGACCGGCGCCTGCGCCACGCTCGCCAGGGACTCCTCCACCCGCACCAGGGCGCCCCCGGCGCGGCTCCACAGCGACCACGCGTCCGACAGGCCCGCCAGCGGCCGCTGCGCCAGGAGCAGGGCCGAGCCGAACGCCAACACCGCGGGGGGTTCGGTCTGGCCGGCGGTGATGGCCCGGGCCGCAGCTGCCAACATCACCGCCAGGCCCAGCGCCAGCGCGATCTGCACGGCCGTGCCGGGCAACGCGCGGAACACCTCGAGCTGGACGCGCGCGCTGCGGTCCCGGTCGTCGGCGAGGGCGAAGCGCGCGGCTTCGCGGTCGAGGACCCCGTGGGCGCGCAACACCGCAGCGTGACGGATCTGCTCGGCCGCGAGCGACGCCGCCTCCCCCCGGGCCTCCCGGTGACGAGCTGCTGCTGCGCGAACCCCGCGCCCCGCCATCCACGCGATCGGACCGACCGGCAGCAACACGCCGAGAGCCCACGGCACCAACGGGGGACAGATCCAGGCGCCGGCCGACACCGTGGCAACCACCGACAGCGGGTTGCGGAGCAGCGTCACGAGCGCGCTCACCGCCAGCTGCACCTGGTCCACCTCCTCGAACAACGCGGTCACCACCTCGCCCGCCGGCCGCCCGCGCCGATCCACCAGCCAGCGCGCGTGCAGGGCGCGCCGCAGATCCGACGCCACGGCCCCCGCCACGGTGCGCGACAACGCAGTGCGCACCGCCACCGCCGTGCCCTGGAGCAACACGAGGCCCACGAGGGTGGCACCCGCCGCGCCCACGGCCTGCGGTGTCCCGAGCGACGACACCGCCGTGTGCAGCGTCGCAACCACGCCGGCCGGAACCAGGGCGGCCACCGAAGACAGCGCCGCCACTGCAACCAGCCGCCCGCGGTGCGGGTGCAGGCGGGTCAACAGCCGCTGCGTCGCGGACGGACCGCTCATGGGAGGGTCTCCAGGCGGAAGATCTCGAACACGGGGAGCGCCCGGCCGTGAGCGTCCACGTCGCGGATCACGCGCCCGCGGCCCCCGTAGCCCGGGACACAGCGGGGCGGACCACTCCGGGCGGGGCGCACGAACCACAGCGCCGAAGGGATCGGCACCGCAGGCCGCAGGTCGTCCTGGTTGCGGCGCCCGCACCCTGGGTACACCCGGGCGGGGATGCCCGTGTGGTAGCGGATCAACGACGCCTCCTGGTACCGCTCGGTGAACACGTCCCCCACGGCCCCGGCGCCCGCCTCCCGCGGCCCGACGCCCTCGGGGAGCGCCTCGCGCGCCACGACGTCGGCCAGCGCCCGGCCTTCGGTGAAGCGCGCTGCAGGATCCACCGGCAGCGCCACCAGCGGGTGCAGCGCGTGGACCCCCAGCGCCACGGTCGCGAACACGCAGAGCCAGCTCGCGACGGCCACCGCGTCGCCCCAGCGGCCCACGAGCCGGGACACGAGCACGCTGCCGGCGACCCACGCGGGCGCCGGCCAGTGCGCCTCGGGCGGCGCGAAAGGTGCACACGCCAGGAACCAGGCCGCCACCGGCAGCGACGACCCCAGCAGCAGACGCTCCACACGGTCGCCGGGGGTCCGCCACGCCGCCACGCCCAGCGCCAGCCCCGGCACCACCATCGCCAGACCGAGCTGCTCCCCGAGCCACCGCACCGGGCCCCACGCCCCCGGAGCGCGTCCGGAGACCAGGTTCTCGGCGAGCTGGAACCGCAGCGGGGCGAAGTCGTGGGCCACCAGCCAGCCCAGGTGGGGCAGCAGGAGGACCCCGCACAGCAGCGCGCCGACCCACGGGTCCCGCGTGCGCCGCTCGGGGGCCGCCGCGATCAGCGCGGGGAGCAGCAGGGCGCCGTCGTGTTTGGCGAGCGTGGCCGCCGCCGCGCAGAGTCCCGCCAGCCACCAGCCGCGCCCACCGCGCAGGGCCGCCGCGGTCCCCAACGCCCACGTGCCCAGCAACAGCGCATCCGGGACCGCCAGCGTGGTCAGGAAGGCCAGCGCCGGCAGCCCGAGGAACAAGCGCGCGAACGTGCCCTGGTCCCCCGCGTACCCGCGCAGCGCGGCGAACCCCGCCGCCGCGAGCGCCACTCCGGGGAGGCGCAAGGCGAGCGGCGCGTCCCCGCCCACCCGGCGGGCAGCGGCGAGCACCCACGCGACGAGCGGCGGCTGATCGTAGTACCCGAGCGCCGGCTCGAGGGACCACGTCCAGTGGTAGGCCTCGTCCGCCAGCAGGTCGAGCGACGCGGCGGCGTACAGCCTGGCACCGAGCAGTGCCGCCGCAAGCGCCGACACCCACCACCAGGTCTGCACGTCGGGTGCCCGCGACCCTCGATCCACCGGCACCCCCGACCCGCATTGGCTATCCTGGGCGCCATGTCCGGCGTGAACCGCACCTGGAGCGACGAGCCTCCGCCCGTGTCCCCCGACGCGGCGACGGTGAAGGCCGGCGCGGGCGGGGTGGCCGATCTCGGTCCCCTCCCCGATCGCTACGATCGCGACTCCGTGCAGCTCCTCGGCCAGGGTGGTCTCGGCGCCGTGTTCTCGGTCCGCGACCGCCTCACCGGCCGGTCCGTGGCGCTCAAGGTCCTCCACCGCAACGGCCGGGGCAGCCGCGCCAGCCGGGGCCTCGAGCGGCGGTTCCTGCGCGAGGCCCGGGTCACCGCGCAGCTCCAGCACCCCGGCATCGTGCCCGTCTACGAGATCGCGCACTTCGAGGACGGCGCCGCCTACTACACGATGAAGCGCGTACGCGGCCGCACCCTCGAGGACACGCTCACCGACGCGACCACCCTGCCGGCCCGGCTCGCGCTCGTGCCCGATCTGGTGCAGGTGGCCCACGCGGTCGCATACGCCCACAGCCGCGGGGTGGTGCACCGCGATCTCAAGCCCGCCAACGTCATGGTCGGCGAGTTCGGCGAGACCCTGGTCCTCGACTGGGGCATCGCCCGCCTCACCGGGGACCTCGCCGACCCCGACGAAGAGGAAGACCCGGTGACCGATCCGGGCGCCGCGCCCGATCGCACCGCAGTCGGCACCGTGATGGGAACGCCGGCCTACATGAGCCCCGAGCAGGCCCGCGGTCACGTCGACACCCTCGACGCGCGGTCGGACGTGTGGAGCCTGGGGGTGATGTTGTGGCAGCTCGTCGCCGGCAAGCGCCCGTTCGACGGGCCGGACGTGCTGGATGCCGTGCGGCACGGGGTCGCCCCCCGCCTGCTCGACGTGTTCCCTGCCGCCCCGCCCGAGCTCGCGGCCATCGCCGAGCGCGCGCTCTCCGCGGACCCTTCCGACCGCTACCCAACGGCCCGCGATCTGGCGCTCGACCTCGAGGCCTGGCTCGGGGGCGGCGCGGTCAAGAGCTATCGCTACGGCCTGGGGGAGCGCATGGGTCGCGCGTATTCGCGCGTCCGTACGGTGGTGATCACCCTCGCGGTGTCCGGGCTCGTGGTCACGGCTGGAGCGTTGTGGCAGGCGAGCCGCGTCGCCGCGCGCGAGGAGGCCGCCCGCGACTCGCTCCGGACCGCCCTGATCGCGCACGCCGACGCCGCCGGCGAACGGCAACCACGGCGCGCGGCCGGGGCCGTGGTGGCCGCTCTCACCCTCCGCGAGGACCCCGACCGGCGGGGGCAGCTCCTGGAGCTGGCGCGCCGCTGGGCCCCCGGTCCGCCGCTGCGCCGTGAGGGTGCGGGCTGCGACGCCCCGGGCTGGACGGGAACCGAAGCCGGCTGCGGCGCCGGGGAGACGTGGCCTGCCGAGACCACCCTGCCGGACGGCACAGCGCTCGTGGCGCGCGAAGACGGCACGCTGCAGATCCGCCCGCGGGACGGCGCGTGGTCGGCGCTCCGGGTGGGTGTGGGCCGCGGCGCTCTGGCCGGGGCCCACGGCGGGCGCCTGGTGCTGGATCTGCGCGAAGACGGCACGATCCACGTGGTGGACCCGCTGGCGCAGGAGATCGTGGGCGAGCTGCCGGCGCACCCGCGGAGCCCGGTCGCGGTGGCGCTCGCGCCCGCCGGCGACGCCGTGGCCGCGGTGGACGCCACCGGCGCGCTCACCACCTGGACCCTGCCGGCGGACGGCAGCCTGCGCGCGGGGCTGTTCCTGCGGGGGGCGCCGCCCGACGAGGTCGCGTACCTCGGCGACGACGTGGTGGGCTTCTCCCGCGCCCAGCAGGTGGTGCAGGTGTTCGCGCCCGACTCCGGCGACCCCCGCTACCCGCGCGTCGCCCTGGGTGGCGCTGTCGGCATCGTCGCGGCCTGGACGCCACCCGGCGGGCAGGCGCAGGTGTTGTTCCGCACGGGCGTGGGGCTGGCTGCCTACACGCCACCCACCGGGCTGGCCGCGTGGGGCGCTCCCTCCGGGGTCCGCGGGGCCGCCGTGCTCGACGCAGCCAAGATCGTGCTCGCCGGCGAAGACGGCGTCCCCGTGTTGTGGGACCTGGTCGAGGCGCGCGAGCTCTTGCGCCTGGATCGACCCTGGGCCGCCGCCCTCGCCGTGCCTGCGTCCCACGTGGTGGTGTTCGAGGACCCCGGGGGCGGGGTGGCGGCACTCGACCTCGACACGCAGCGGCTCGTCCCGCTGCCCCTCCGTTCGCTCGGGGGTGCGGTCCGCTCGGGCGACGGCGCGCGGATGGCGGCCCCCGACGGCGAGGAGCTCGTGGTGCTCGACGTGGCGACGGGAGTGGAGGTCGCTCGGGTCGCCGCCGGCGCGGTCACGGCGGTGGGGTTGTCGACCGACGGGGGTCGGCTCGCCTGGGCCACGAGCGACGCCCGCGCAGTACAGCTCGTGGACCTGCCCTCGGGCACGTTGCTCGCCCGCGACCCGGCCCCGCGCGGCGAGGTGCGCTGGATCACCTTCACGCCCGACGGGAGCCAGCTCCTGTGGGCGTCGGCCGACGGGGTCCGCGCGTGGGACCTGTCGCTCCTCGACACGCCGGCCAGCGGTCTCGCGGCGCGGTTTCCGCGGTGAGCGACACCCCCGGTCCGGTGGTGCTGATCGACGCGCTCTCCGTGCTGCACCGGTCGTTCTACGCGCTGCCGCCGATGTCGACCGCCGTGGGGGAGCCGACGGGAGCGTTGTACGGCGTGTGCCGGCTGCTGTTGATGCTGGAGCGGCAACATGCCCCCCGCGCCTGGGCCTTCGCGTTCGACCTGCCCGGCCCGACGGAGCGCAAGGTGGCCTTCGAGGGCTACAAGGCCCATCGCCAGCGCGCCCCCCTCGCGCTGATCGCACAGATCCCGGTGCTCTGGACGCTGGCGGAGACGCTGGGCCTGCCGGCGCACGCGACCCCCGGGTGGGAGGCCGACGACGTGCTGGCCACGCTCGCCGCGCGGATCGAGGGGCCCCGCGTGGTGGTGAGCGGCGACACGGACCTGCTCCAGCTGGTGCGGCCCGGGGTCAAGGGCGTGCTCCTCGGCCAACACGGCCGCAAGAACGTGCTGCACGACGAGGCCTCGTTCCAGGCGCGCTACGGCTTCGCGCCGGCGCTGCTGCCCACGTACAAGGCGATGGTCGGGGACCCGTCGGACGCGCTGCCGGGGATCGACGGGCTCGGCGCAGCCTCGGCGCGCGCGCTCACCGCGAAACACGGCGACGCCGCAGGCATCCTCGCAGCGCTGGACGCCGGCACGATCGGGAACCGCCGCCTGCCGCCGGTGCTCGCCGCGAACCGCGACGCCCTGGTGCGCTGGGAGTCGATGGGCCGCCTGCGCGACGATCTGCCTCTCACCGAGCCGCTCGCAGCGGCGCTGGACCGCGACGGGCTCCGGCGGTTCGCGGAGCGGTGGGAGATGCGGAGCCTGCTGCTCGACCGCGGGGCGTAGCCGGGCTCACGCGCCGAACAGCGCCCCGAGCCCGAGGAGCCCCACGAGGAGCGCGGCCCAGACGACGGGCGTGGAGCCTGCCACGCTCCGGGACCGTGGGCTCACCGGGACGCGGTCGTCTTCGTCGGGCCCGTATTGGAGGCAGTCGGGTCCAGCAGAGGCGATGGTCTCACCGTCGTCGGCCACCGGGGCGGGCGAGCGGGCGACGAGGTGGGTGCGGGACAGGGTCACGGTGGCCTCCGATGTTCCGAAGGTAGGCCGGGGCGGGGGATGACGGTATTCCCCTCGCTTTCACTCCATTTCAGGCGCCGGAGCCGGGCCGTCCTTCCCGTGCTACCCTCGCTGTCCGCGGATCCAGCGGCCGAGGGAGCGGCATATGGCCCTGACTGCTCTGTCCCTCCGTCCGAGCCTCCACCCCGCAGCGCTCGGGATGCTGGCGGTGGGGCTGGTCGGCGTGCTCGGCGGCTGCTGGCCCGCCGACCCGGAGCGGTGTCCAGCGGACGTCTGGGACGGCTGGTACCTCGACGCCGACGGCGACGGCTTCGGTGACCCCGCTGCCCCGCTCGGCCGGACCACGGGCGACACCCTGTGCCTGGAGGTCGACCCCTCCGCTGCGTACGTCGAGAACGCCGACGACTGCGACGACGCAGACCCGGAGATCCGCCCCGGCGGGCTGGGGGTCACGTACCACTTCGACGCCGACGGAGACGGCTACGGGAACCCGCAGGTGACGCGGGAGGCGTGCGCGGAGAGCGCGCGGTGGGTCGCCGACGACACGGACTGCGACGACACCGACCCCACCGTCAACCCGGGCGCCTCCTGGTTCCGCGACGAGGACGGCGACTCCTGGGGTGGGTACTTCGTCCTGACGAGCTGCGCGGCCCGCGAGCGCGGCGGCCACGTGCCGAGGAGCGGGGACTGCGACGACGCCGACCCCGAGCTCAACCCCGACACGGTCTGGTACCGCGACGAAGACGGCGACGGCTACGGAACCGGGCGGGACTGCGTGCTCTCGCTGGACGGCCGGTACCTCTCCGGCGGCGACTGCACGCCGCTGTGCCAGCCGCTCCCTCCCTTCACCGCGCGCTTCGTCGGAGACTGCGACGACGCCGACGCGAGCTGGAGCCTCGTGTGTCGCTGGACGCAGGTGGCCGTGGGGTGGGAGACGACCTGCGGGTTGCGGAGCAACGGGCAGGTGTCGTGCTGGGGCTCCGACAGGTACGGGATCGTGAGCGACGCGCCCGACGACGCGGACTACTCGTTCGTGGACGCAGGGCAGGGCAACGCGTGCGCTGTCCGGACAGACGGGACCGTGCGCTGCTGGGGAGCCGAGACCTCGACGCCCGCCGACAACTCGGGCTTCTCGTCGGTCAGCGCCGGCGGCGGAGGCGCGGCGTGCGGGGTGCGGACCGATGGGTCGCTCGCGTGTTGGGGGAGCGACGGCTACGGCGTGGTCAGCGGCGCCGATCTCGTGGACGGGCCGCTCGTCGCCGTCGCCGTCGGCGGCTTCGCTGCCTGCGCGGTCCGAGCCGACACCACCGTCGCGTGCTGGGGGGACCTCACGGGGGGAGGGCCCGGCGTGCCCCCGCCGACCGACGGCGGGTTCGACGCCGTGAGCGGGGAGGGCTCCACGTTCTGTGGTCACCGCAGCGACGGTTCCGTCACCTGCTGGGGTGCGGACACGTACGGCATGGTGACCACCGGGTACCCGGACCCGGCCCGCGCCGTGAGCGCTGGCCAGTGGGCGTCCTGCGTGCTCGACGACGCGTCCGAGGTCGCGTGTTGGGGGTGGGACCTGTACCTGTCCTCCCCACCGGAGGGGGCCTTCGACGAGCTCAGCGTCGGCGTCAACGCTGCGTGTGTCCGCGACGCCGGCGGCCTCGTCTCCTGCTGGGGAGACGCCGTCCAGGGCCAGACCACGGTCCCGGCGTCGCGGTTCGAGCACCTCGGCACCACCGCGTACGGCACCTGCGCCGCGACGGCGTCCGGCGCGACGTGCTGGGGGGATCCCGACGGCCTGCCACCGATGGCGTGGCGGGTCGCGTCCGTCAGCGCCGGCGAGATCCAGAGCTGCGCCGTGTTGCCGGATGGAGCGGTGGACTGCTGGGGCGCCGCCAACACCGCCCCCACCGGGACGGACTTCGTCGCCGTGGACGCCGGCGACCGGCACACCTGCGGGCTCCGCGTCGGCGGGGAGCTCGCGTGCTGGGGCCAGGAGAACGTCGGCGGCGAGACCACCCCACCACCCGGGGCCGGCTGGCGGGTGGTGAGCGCGGGCGCGCAGTCGAGCTGCGCCGTGGACGCCGGCGGGTCCGTCGCCTGTTGGGGCGCGCTCGGCGCGTCGTCCGTTCCGGGCGGCGAGTTCGTCGACGTGAGCGTGGCCTCCGGGGCGTGCGCGCTGGCGAGCGACGGGAGCCTCGCGTGCTGGGGCGACGCCGGGATGGACGCCTCCGTCCCGCCGGGTACCGGGTTCACCGAGGTCTCCACCAGCACCCTGTTCGCGTGTGCGCTCCGGGTGGGCGGCGACATCGTCTGCTGGGGGGCGGGCAGCCCCGGCTCCCCCACGGCCTCCGACTTCCGGAGCGTGACCACGGGCTACGGACAGGCGTGTGGCCTGCGGCGGTCCGGCGCGATCGAATGCTGGGGGTCGGTCCAGCCCGGGATGCCCACCGGCTCCGACTTCGTGGCGGTCCAGGCCGGGATCGCCCACACCTGCGCGGTCCACGGCGACGGCTCGGTCGAATGCTGGGGCGACGACGGGTTCGGCCAGCTGGACCCGCTCCGGGGAAACGCCGTCGCCCAGCTCGACGGCGGAGACGGCTTCGCGTGCCAGCGCTTCACCGACGGTCGCGTCGCCTGCGGCGGCAGAGACGACCACGGCCAGCTCGACGTGCCGTCCCGGGTGTTCACTCAGCTGGCGGTGGGTGCGCGCCACGCCTGCGGCATCGTCGCCGCCGACGGCTCCGTCGACTGCTGGGGCGACGACGCCGCGGGCCAGGCGAGCGTGCCGCCGGGGCTCGTCGGCGTGACCGGCCTGGCTGCCGGCGGCGCCCACACCTGCGCGCTCGACGCCGCGGGCCTCGCGACCTGCTGGGGGGATCCCGCAGCGACCGCGGGCACCCTCCCGGGCCCGTTCGTCGCGATCACGGCCGGGGAGGGCCACACGTGCGCCATCGATCGGGTGGGGGTGCCGCGGTGCTGGGGGGACGCCCAGTACGGGCAGTCGACGCCTCCTCCGGTCTACGCGGCGTTCACCGCCATCGACGCCGGGAGCTGGCACACGTGCGGGGCCACGGTGAGCGACACGGTCGAGTGCTGGGGGCTCAACGACTGGGGCCAGGCGGAAGGGGGCCCCTTCCTCGAGGAGCTGCACCTCGGCGCGCAACACACCTGCGGGCTGCGGAGCGACGGCCTGCCGCAGTGCTGGGGGCGCGACGTGGAGGGTCAGCTCGACGGGCCGCTGCCGTCCGACCTCTGAGCGGCGCGGAAGCTCAATGTCCGTAGCGATAGCCCTCGGGAGTGGGTCGAACGACGTAGGCCCCGGACGGGAGCGGCGACTCGCCCGACACCGACGTGGCCGACAGCGACCCCAGGGTCCCGAGCTCGACGTCGCGCAGCGTGGCGACCTCGCCGGCCTCGTTCAACACGTTCAGGTCCGCGTCCACCGCGTAGCCGAGGCCCGGGCCAGACTCCGCCCACTCCCCCACGATGCCGAACCGCGCGGCAGCGCCCAGGGTGTCGGGAGCGAGTGGATCGACGATCGTGGCTGTGCCCACGCCGAGCCCCCACCCCGCCGCAGCGATGTCGTCGAGGGTGCCGAACGTGTCGGTCCGGAACAGGCGCTTGTCGGGGCAGTCCGTCGTGACCGCGAACTGCCCGGGTGGCATCCGGAAGGTGTGCCGGAGCTCCGTGACGGGCTCCCCGGCCGCGTCGACGCCGGGGACCGACTCCACGGTGGTGGGGATCGGGTCGGTCCCCGTGTACGTGAGCGTGACGGTGCACGTCTGGTTGGAATCGACCGAAGCGTACGCCGTTCCCTGGTAGTAGACCGCAGCGGTGATCCCGATGGACAACACCGGCGGGTGCACGACGCCGTCCTCCACGAACGGCACCACCCCCCCCGCAGCGGCGTCGTACCCGAACTCGCCGCTCACCGACCAGAACTCGGGGAGGAACGGCGGACAGTCGACATCGTAGTTGTTCGCGCGGTTGTCGAGGTCGTTGTCGAGGCCGTCGAAGCAGTAGTCCACCTCCGTCAGGGGGTACTCGAACCGCTCGGGGAGCTCCATCGTGCAGGGGAACGTCCCGGAGTCCGCGCAGACCCCCCCGACGCAGTCGAACTCCACGACCTCCCGCTGGGTGAACGAGCGGTCGGAGGTGACCACGAAGTCCCTGATCCTCGAGCGGACGCTGATCGGGGAGCCGGCGGCCTCGTAGCCCTTGCACGTCACCTCTCCGTCGGCCTGGTCACAGCGCTGGGTGATCCCGCCGCCGTAGTCCAGCGTGAACCGGCTGTCGCTGGTGTAGCTGAGGTACGGAGCCCCGATGCTCAAGAAGATCGGCGTGGCATCGTCGGGGACCTCGGCCGACAGGGCCTCGGGGGCCACCACGTACACGAACAGGTCACCGCAGGTGTCGTTCTCCTTCCCGAGCACGGTCCCGGTGTACGCGCCTTCCAGGAGGGCCTCGGCCGTGGGCGAATCGGTGTCGAGCGGGTCGGTGGGGGTGCCGTCGTCCCGGCAGGCGACGAACACGGCGACGAACAGCAGTCGCGGGCTGGGCATGGGGCGCTCCGAGGCTGAGAACGAGCGAGGGGCTAGTACAGAAGGTTCTGGACACCGAAGCCGGTCCCGGGGTGGACCGTGTACGCGCCCGACGGGAGCTCCCCGACGAGCAGGGCGGACTCGACCTCCTCGGGCGGGATGGGTTCACACGCCCCCCCGCTCCCGATCACCGCGCCGGACGCGTCGACCCTACACCCCGTCGCCCGGTTCCACGCCCCGAAGCCCTCCTGGGCCTCGAGCGAGTAGAAGTCGAAGCCGAGCCGGCTGCTGAAGAACAGGCCGCCGAAGGACGAGGTGATCGGTTCGAGGGTTCCGTAGCCGGTGATGTCGTCCCCCGGGCCCACCCCGAGCCCCCACTCCTTCCCGGCGAGCGTCGCCGCCGCGTCCTCCCCCCACCGGTACGGATCCCACTCCGACGAGCCGAAGCGGTCCGCGCCGGTGTCGCAGGTGGTCGCTTCCCCCACGGTCCAGGCGCCCCCCGGGAGCTTGAACCCCAGGAAGAAGAACGAGAGCTCGAGCTCGGTCGTGTACTCCTCCGGCTCCACGGGGGCCTGGTGCTCCAGGACCACGTCGCACCCCTCCTCGAGCGGGTAGTCGAAGACCGACAACACCACGGTGATCGGCACCTCGACCCCGTCGCGGCGGAACGGGACCACCCGGTGGGAATCCCGGTCGTAGCCGAACTCGCCGTGGACCCACACGGCGTTGGCGTCCCACCAGAGGTCCACTGGGGTGAACTGCTCGCGCGCCTCGACCTCACACGACGGTCCGCCGAGGTCGGGGCAGTCCCCGAGGTTGCAGGTGATCGTCAGCGACTCCACGAGGTCGAAGCTCTCGTCGGAGGTGACGGTGAGCGTGGGCTCGCTGCGCAGGTGCACGTAGCTGCCCGCGGGGGAGACCGCGTCGTACTCGAACGGCGCGCAGGTGGCCTGGTTCGGCCCGTCGAAGGTGCACGTGATCTGGATGCCTTCGCGGATCACGAGGGTGGCCCGCTCCTCGGAAACCTCCCGGACGGTCGGCACCCAGGCCTTCAGCCCGAGGTCGGACCCGCAGGCCTGCCCCTCCAGCGCGAGGGGGCCGCTGTAGGTCCCGAGCGCGAGCGCGAACCCGGCCGGCGGCGGCTCGGGCTCCGGCTCCGGCTCCGTCGCGCCCCCACCTTCGCGGCAGGCGAGCACGAAGGCGAGCGGCAACCAACCCGCGCCCGACACCCCCGAGACCCACCGACCTTCGGAGCGACTGGGGCTCACCTCGACCTCCACGGACCAACACCTATCTTGAGCCCACGGGCTGTCGATTTCATTGCTTTACACGCGATTTCCCCTCACCCCGACCCTGACCCCGGGAGAGGGGGGAATGACGGGCGGCGGGTCAGGGGGACGCGTAGGCCGCGAGCTCCGACGGGAGCGGCCAGTCGAGCTGGCCCTCGAGGTCCCGCCCCCAGCACCGCGGGAGGCCGCTCTCCGGGTCGAGCAGGCACGTGTGGTGGTCCCCGAGCCACAGCTCCTGGAGCGGGACGTTCGGCCGGTCGGTCACCTGACCCCAGTCGTCGAGGCCCCAGCAGTCGAGCGCCACCGAGGGGCCCGCCCGCCGGAACCCGCAGGTGTGCCAGCCGCCCGCGAACACCGAGAGGTAGCGGTCGTCGTGCGGTGGGGTGCTCTGGTCGTACCGCTCGTCGCCCCAACACTGCAGCCCGCCGCCGAGGTCGAGCGCGCAGGTGTGCTCCTTGCCTGCCGCGAGGCTCGCGAACCGCCCCGTGGGCGCGCGGACGGTCGCCGCCGCCGCCCCCCAGCACACGAGGTGGTCGTCCCCGTCGAGGGCGCAGGTGTGCCGTCCGCCGGCCGCGACCTCCCTCCAGCGGCTGGGTCCGACCGGCACCGAGGTCTGCCCGTCCGCGTCGTCTCCCCAGCAGACCAGCTGGTCGTCCCCGGTCACGCCGCACGCGTGGTGGTCCCCGACGGACAACCGCTGGAAAGGCAGGTACGGGACGTCGAGCTGCCCGGCCGACCCGCTGCCGCCGCACGCCACGTGGCCGTCGGAGAAGCGCGCGCACACGAAGTCCTCGCCGCCGTCGAGCTGGATCACCTCCCGGGCCGCGACCGGATCGAGCTGCGCGTGTTCGTCGCTCCCCCAGCACTCGACCTCGCCGGTCCGGTGGACGCCGCAGGTGTGGCGGCTGCCGGCCTCCACCGAGACGAAGTCGGTGGCGCTCGGCAGGGTTCCCTCGGGGCTGCCCCAACACGCGAGGGCGCCGCTCGAGCGCAGGCCACACGCGAAGGAGTAGCCGGCCGTCACCGCCACGAAGTCCGTGAGCGGGGGCGGCGCCGGGCTGCGGTCGCCCCAGCACGCGATGGTGCCCCCCACGCTCCGCGCACACGCGAACCCGACGCTGGTGGACACCTCGGAGAAGCCCGTCCCCGCAGGCGTGGCCGCGTCCATCGTGGCGTCCCCCCAGCAGGCCACCCCGCCGTCGACGGACACCGCGCACGCCCCGGCGCCGACGCTCACGTCGACGAACCCCACGCCCGTCGGGGTGGGGGTCCCGCCCAGCGCGCCCCAACACGACACGGCACCCGAGGCGTCGACGGCGCAGCTGGACTGGAACCCGGCGCTGACCGCCTGGAACCCGGCCCCGGGTGGGGGCGTGGCCTCCCCCTGCCCGTCGAGCCCCCAGCACCGGAGGCTCCCGTCGGCGCGCAGGGCGCAGGAGTGGTCGTAGCCCACGTCGACCTGCACGAAGTCCGCAGGCAGCCCCGGCGGGAGCCGGGCGCCGTAGCCCGCGCCCCAGCAGTCGACCGCCCCGTCCGGCATCACCGCGCACGTCTGCGACTCACCACCCGAGACGGACTCGACCCGCCACGACAGCTTCGGGAGACCGTCCGGGTCGCCCCAGCAGCCCACGGTGGTCTCCGTCGCAGCGCAGGTCCCGTCGGCGGTCGCGCCCAGCGCCGTGTAGCGGGAGGCGGGCGCTGCGGTCTGGCCCTGCCGACCGTCGCCCCAGCAGTCGACCTCGCCGCGGTCGTCGAGCACACACGCCGTGTGGATCCCGACCGCGAGGTCCGTGAACGCGCCGGCCGGCGGCGGGTCGGACTCCTGGAGGAAGAAGCCCCACCCCCAGCACGCGACCTCCCCGGCCAGGTCGAGGAGGCAGGACGCGTACAGCCCGGCCTGCACGGCCGCCGCCGGCCCCGCGGGGGCGTCGCTGACCTGCGCGTACACGTCGTTGCCCCAACACACGACCGCGTCGTCCACGTCGTCCGCGCAGAACGTGTGGCCCGTGCCCGACACCGTGCGGAACCCGCTGGTCGTGGGCGGCGGGGTGTACGGCTCCCCCGAGCCGTCCGGGCTCCCCCAGCACACGACGGTCGAGTCGGTGCGGACCGCGCACGCGGCCGTCGCGCCCACGGCGGCCGAGGTGAACGTACCGCCGGGCGCGCTGGACACGAGGCCCCACCCGTCCGAACCCCAGCACACCAGCGTGCCGTCGGTGTGCAGGCCGCACGCGGTGTCGTCCAGGCAGTCGTTGCACCCCCCGACCACGACCGTCGCGAAGCCGGTGTCGTCGGGGGGCTCCACCGCGCCCGCGCCCCAGCAGTCCACCTCGCCGCCGGACCGGACTCCGCAGGCGTGGTACGGCCCCACGTCGACCGTGGCGAAGTCGAGGTCGTCGAGGGAGGGCGCCCCGCTCACGATCCCGGTGGCGTCGGACCCCCAACAGGAGACCTGTCCGTTGCTCCGGACGCCGCAGGTCGAGTCCGAGCCCACGGCCACGTCCACCCAGGGGCAGACGAGGCTGAAGCTCGGGTTGTCGGGGGCGCAGTCCCCGAGCGTCCTCGTCTCGTCCGGGCCGAGCGGAGCGCACCGGGCAGCGCAGCCGTCGCCCGAGACGTAGCCCCCGCCGGCATCCAGCACGCAGTCGTCGACCGCTGCGTAGCCGTCGAGGTCGGGGTCGACGTACCAGATGGTGTCCGGGTCGAGCGTCGGGTCGGCGTCGTCGCAGTCGCCTGCCCTGGCGACGTAGGAACCCGACGTGACCTCGCAGCTGTCGATGGCTGCGTCCGGGTCACCCCACCCGTCACCATCGACGTCGGCGAACCAGGAGGCGCCCGGGTGCTGGGCGGGGTCGGCGTCGTCGCAGTCGGACCCGTCCTCCACCAGGCGCCCGGTGGCCTCGCAGGCGCTGCGCACGACTTCGCCCGGGTCGCCGTACCCGTCACCGTCGGCGTCGCGGTAGAACCGGAGGCCGGGCGCGCCCGGATACACGTCCGGATCGCGGTCGTCGCAGTCGTCGGCGTTCGCGGCGTACCCGCCGCCGGCGTCGAACGCGAGGCACAGGGTCTCGTCGTTCCCACCGAGGGGGAACGCGGCGTCACCGAACCCGTCGGCGTCGGCGTCGAGGTACCAGCCGTCCCACAGCCCCTCCGGGCACCGCTCCGACGGGTCGGACCAGCACCCGGCCAGGAGCAGGAGCCCGAGCCACCACCCGCGCACCGAACGGTCAGAACGTGGTGACATACCAGACCCCGAGCCCTGCGGTGACCAGCCCGAGCCCGGCAGCGGCCCCCAGCGCCACGTTGTTGCGCAGCCGGTACCCGTCGACCTCCTCCTGGAGGGCCTCCAGCTGGGCTCCGCTCACGCGGGCCCCCGCCGCCAGCGCCTCGCTCTCGGACACCTGGAACCGGGCGCCCCGGCTCGCGTACATCGAAGCCAGA
Source organism: Myxococcota bacterium (assembly GCA_044356535.1). Classification (GTDB taxonomy): domain Bacteria; phylum Myxococcota_A; class UBA796; order UBA796; genus JACKER01. Next base: position 21,542 of record JBIKWC010000037.1, on the reverse strand, counting down.
CCCAGGCCGGCGCCGGCCGCCAACGCAGTCCCGGCGGTGAGGCCCGCGATGACGGGGCGCTTGCGGACGTACCGCGGGGGGGCGCCGCCGGACTCGACGTACCACGACCGATCCAGCCGCTCGTCCCGGCCCGCGAGCTGCAGGACGTAGGGGCCCGGCCGCGCCCGCGAGTCGGGGACGCCGTCCACCAGGACCTGGCGCTGCCAGGCGGGCGCGAGGCGCGCGGCCGACCCGGGGTCCCCGGACCCGCCCGCCGTGCGGTACAGGTCGACGAGCGGGTCCCCCTCCCCCACGAGGACCTCGACCGACTCGTCGAGGTAGGAGTCCGCGCTGCGGGCGGAGGCGAGGTAGTCGCGGACCGTCTCGGGTGGCTCCCCGGTGATCTGCGCGGCGACGGCGTACGCGAGGTGGACCCGCGCGGCGTCCGCGGGTCCGAGGGTCTCCCGCAGGGAGCGCAGGCCGCCCTCCACGTCGCACCGGGCTGCGTCCACGATCCGCACGTCGCGGGCGCGGTAGCCCTCGAACGCCCGCTGCGCCGCCTGCAACACCACGCTCCGCGGCGTCGCCGGCGCCTCCACCGCCGGGCAGGGCTCGCGCGCGGAGGCCGAGAGCCAGGGGATCAACATGCCGCTCTCCGTACGGGCGCCATCATAACCCCAGCCCCGAAACGCAGGTCCGCGCGGCATCGACCGCCTGGGCTTCGGCTTCGCCGAGGAAGCGGGTGCGCTCTTCCGGCTGGATACACACCAGGCTCGCCCGCTGCCGCACCTCGGCAGCGACGTCCGCTGCCGCCGGGGAGACCGCCGGCGGCGTGGACCAGACCCGGACCGTGCCGTCCGCCGACGCGCTGACCAGGCGCTCCCCGTCGCCGCTGGCGGCGAGGGCCGAGATGGCGCCGCTGTGGCCGAGGAGCCACACCGGCTGCCGCGACAGGCCGCCCTCCGACGGACCGTAGTGGCCGACGCGTCCGTCCTGGAAGCCCACGGCCAGCGAGTGGGCGCGGCCCACGAACGCGATCGCGCTCACGCCCCGGGCGCCGAGGTCCTGCAGCGCCGCACCACCGTCGAGCGACCCGGTGAACACCCGGCCGGACTCGGTCGCGATCGCGACGAGCTCGCCGTCGGCGGAGGCGCCGAGCTGGCGGACGTACTGTCCGGGCTCCAGCTCCGTCAGCGCGGCGAGGCCGCCGGCGTCTGCGTCGACGGTCCACAGCCGCGACGACCCCGCGATCACCAGGCGGTGCCCCCCCCCGACCCACGCGAGCCCGAACACGCGCTGCTCCAGCGCCCCGGGGGCCACCACCGGCGCGGCGTTCAGCCCGCCGGGCGCCAGCGCGCCGACGCTCCCGTCGGAGCCGGCCACGCCGAGCGTGCCATCCGACGCGAACGCCAGGGCCCACACCCCCTCCGCTGCGCCCTTCCCGAGCGCCACGGCACCGGCGCCGTCGGCCCGCCACAGGCTCCCCTTGCCGTAGCCGACGCGGTCGGTCCCGATGTCCGAGATCCACGCGGCGCGATCTCCGGAGGGGGCCACGACCAGCGAGCGGACGCGGGCCAGCCCCGCCACCAGGACCTCGGGGGTGCCTGCGCTGGCGGCGCGCCAGGCGAGCACGTCGCCGCCGCCCGTGGCCCCCACCACCAGGTCGTGGGCTCCGGACACCCCCACGGCGGTGGTGGACGCGGCCCCCCGGGCCCCGGTGCGCAGCACGTTCACCGGCATCGGCCGGGCCAGCAGGTCGCGCGCCTGGTCGGACCACCCGGGGACGGCGTCCGGGTCGGCGACCAGCGCGAGGAACGGCAGGGCCGCGGCGGGATCCGCGCCGAGCGTGGACACGGCCTGCATCCGGAACGTGTCCACCGCGCGGGCCTCGGAGGCCTTCGCGGCCCGGGCGGCCTCGAGCGCCTCGCCTTCGGCGGCGAGCGCTTCCATGCGCCTCGCTTCGGCGTCCGCCCTGGCCAGCACGGCCAGCTCGGCCTGCGCGCTGGCCTCCTGCTGGGCGCCCAGGGCCTCCAGCTCGGCCCGGCGGGCCACCTCGGCCTGGCGCTTGGCTTCCTCCTCGGCGCGCCGCGCCTCCTCGGTGGCCTGGACGGCGCGCTGCCGGTCGGTGACGGCCTCGTCGCGGGCCTTCACGGCGGCGGCCTGGGAGGCGGTGGCGCGACCGAGCAGCACGAGCGCGCTCGCGCCGAAGCCGACCGCGAGGAGCAGCGCCACCAGGATCACGCCCAGGAACACGCGCTCCCGCAGCCGCTGGCGGCGCTCGGACGCGCGGAGCTCTCGGGAGCGGGCCACGAACTCCGCCTCGTCGGGGGTGAGGCGTGCCGCGTTGGTGGCGAGCCACGCCCGGGCGTCCGCCAGCGCCGCTGCGGTGAGCAACAGGCCCGCCGCCCGCCTGCCCTCACTCCACAGGCGCGCCTGCACCTGCACCGGGTGGAGGTGCGCGGCGTCCCAGGCCGCGTTGTCCTCGCGGATCGGCGCCACGAGTCGGTCGTGGGCCAGCTCGTACCAGGTCGCGCCGCCGCGTTGCTCGGTGCGGACGAGGTAGCTGTCGACGAGGCCTTCGATGGAGCGGTTCGAGAGGCCGCCGCTCCGCTCGACGCCGCGCCGGACGGGGGTTCGGATGCCGGCGACGATCAGGCGCTCGCCCACCCACTCCCGGATCTCGCGCTCGGCGCCTGCGTCCCCGCCGGCCGCACGCGCGACGGCCAGCGCGTAGTAGCCGGCGAGGGCCGTCGACACGTCCGCGTGGGCCGCGACGTGGCTCGCGTCGATGACCGCGGTGTCCGGCGGCAGCGCCTCCCACAGCCGCCGACACACGACCTGGAGCTGCACCGGCTCGACGTAGATCCCCGGCTCCTCGGTCTCGGTGCCGTCCGGCTGCTGCACCCGCACCTTGGCGAGCTCGTCCACGAGCAGGTCCGCGGCCGCGAACGTGCGCCCACCCTCCTGCGCGGCCCGCACCGCCACCTCGCGCGCGCCGGCCCGGGTGAGGAGATCCAACCGGAACGCGTTCGTCAGGTGGGTGGGGATGCGGTCGCGGAAGGGGGCGATGGCGCCGAGGTAGTCCTCGCGGATCACGAACAGCGCCCACAGGTCGCCGTCGTCGAGGGCCCGACCCACGGAGTCGAAGAACGCGAGGCGCTCCGCCACCGCCCGCGGGCTCGAGGTGAGGATCTCCTCGAACTGGTCGAAGACCAGCACGACGCGCTTGCCGGCGCGCCCCTTCCGGCGGGGTCGCGACCGGACGTACGTCGCGAGGTCGAGGCCGGACAGCTCGGCCGCCGTGCGCTGGCGCTCGGGCGGCAGCTCGTTCTCGAGGCTCTGCAGGGCGCTGACGAGGAACCGGTTCGCTCCCGCGGGGAGGTCGGCCGCGGCGTAGCTCACGCGGATCGGGGGCCACACGTCGAACCGGGCCTGCCGCAGCCGCGGGACGAGGCCCGCCTGCACCAGCGAGCTCTTGCCCGCGCCCGACGGCGAGTGCAGGACGACGACCCGCTGCGCGTTCAGCTGATCGAACAACTCCTCGATCTCGCGCGTGCGGCCGTACAGCGCCCCGCCCTCCTCGAGGGGGCGCGGCCCGACGAAGGGGTTGTGGTCAGAAGTCCCAGCCATCGTCCTCTTCCGCCGCGAGAGCCGGCGCCGGTGCCTCCGCTCGCGCGAGCTCGGCCCGGAGCGAGGAGAGGAACTCCGGGCCGCTGCCCCAGAAGATGTCGATGTTCGATTCCTGGCCGAAGTACTGCGCGAGGTAGGCCTTCGCGCCCGCGACGTCCTCCATGCTCTCGAGCTCGGGATCGAGCTGCACGGCGACGTGGCAGTAGTCCTTGAGGCGCTCGCGGCCCGGGAGGTTCATCATCAGCCGGAACAGGACCCGGAACGTCCAGTCGGTGAGCCGGAACCCGAGGAACAGGAGCGAGTTGTCGACGAGGGCGCTCTGGACGAAGTTCGGCAGCAGCTGCCCCGCCGTCGTGCCGATCAGGTAGTCGAAGAAGTCGTCCTCGGTCAACACGAGGCTGCGCTCGTCGTCGACGCCGAACGCGCCGTAGGCGTGGTACACGACGGGGGACTGGGCGGACGCGCGCGGCGGAGCGCTGTCGTCGCCGGACGCGGGCGCCTTCCGGTAGCGCCACCGGGTCAGCACCTGCTGCGGCTCCCGGCCCGCCGCCTTGAGGGCCCGCTCCATCAACGGGTCGAACGTCGTCGTGACGTACACGGAGGCGCCGAGCTCGGCGAGGATGCGGTGTGGGTCGCTCACCTGGGTCTCGCGGAGGTGGTCGGACACGAGCTGCAGGAGCCGGCCGAGCTTGGGGCGCTTGCCGGGGCCCACCTCGTCGTGCGGGAGCCAGTGTCCGTGGCGTCGGACGAGCGACGAGAGCATCTGGTCCTGCACCGCGCGGAGCACGTTGAACCGCGACTCCCGCACGCTCAGGAACTGGTTGACGCGGGCCAGGTCGTCCCAGTCGTGGGCGGCCATCGGGAACCGGTGGGTCCGCGCGAGCTCGAGCGCGAAGTCGGCGGGCACGCCGAGCAGGTTGCGCAGCAGCCCCGGACCGAGGATGGGCACGAGCTTGCCCTGGCGCACGGCGGGGAGGAGCCGTCGCCAGATCTCGGCGCTGTCTCCGCCCGTCCGGAACCCTGCCGTGTACCAGAGGCGCCCGTCCCGGACGCGGCTGTACAGGGCCGGCATCCAGCCGTCCGGCTGCGTGCGCACCCGCCACCGTGCAGCGGCGAGCGCGCGGTCCACCTGGCCGTCGCGCGCCAGCTCCGAGAAGAACACGGGCAGCAACACCGCTGCCGTCGCGCCCGAGATCGCCCCCTGCATGGCCAGGACGGCGGGGACCCCGGCGTCGCAGACCCGGATCGCCAGAGGCGAGTGGGCCGTGGGGCGGGCGCTGGTGGAGGTCCGGGTGCCGTCGGCGGGCAGCGGCGGCGTGAGGAGCACGAGCCGCGGGAGCTCGGAGAGCTCGGCGAGCCTCGCCCCCAGCACGTCGGGACGGCGTCGCCTCCGGCGTCCTGCAGCAACAACATCGGCGCGCCGGTGCTGCGCCGGTACGCCGCGTGCCCGACGAGGCACAACACGTCGACGCCGCTGCGCAGGGCTCCGAGCAGGCGATCCGGCGTGAGGGGCTGGTCCGGCCCGCCCACCACGCGGACCTCCATCCCCCCCAGGGCCAGGCGCAGGCGGGCCACCTCGGCCGACACGTCGATCGGCGGCAGGCCGCTCTTCGCGAACCGCTCCCCGGCCGGCGCCGAGACGGCGACGAGCGCGACCAGCTCGGTCCGCCCGCGGAGGCGCATCGGGTGGCCTTCGCGCGACGCGACGTGGCGCGACAGCAGGACGTGCTGCGACGCCGAGAGCTCGCGGCCCGTCTCGGGGTGACAGAGCTGCTCCCACCGCAGCTCCAGGAGCTCCTGGGCCGACGGGTCGACCGACACGAGGAGGCGCAGGAAGCTGCCGGCTGCCTGCGCCGCCCGCTCCACCTCCATGAACCGCTGCCGCAGGCTGGTCTCGGCGAGGACGCGGGCCACGAGGTGGCGGCCGTAGGCGTTGGCATCGCCGTGGAGCGTCGCGAGGACGGCGGGGTCGAGCGCCACGTCGGCGCGTTGGGGGGACAGGCGGCCCTTGTTGTCGGGGCCGGTGTGGGACAGCCCGGCGCGCAGCGTGGTGCCCACGCGCAGGAGCTGGAGCTCGAGGAGGTGGTGCGGGCGGTCTGCCGTCGCGCTCGGATCCTGCGCGGACAGCGCCTCCTCCGCCTCGCGCTCGGCCCGCCGCACCTCGAGGCGACGCAGGCTGCGCCCGAGCTCGGCGGCGCTCTCCCAGCGCTCCGCCGGGTCGCCGGCGAAGCACCGCCGCAGATCCTCCCGCAGGAGCTCGTCGGACACCGCGCGGTCCCAGTCCATCGGCGGGGCGCGCCGCAGATCTCCGACCAGCAGCTGCCACAGGGTGACCCCGAGGGCGTACACGTCCGAGCGCACGCTCGCGGGGCCGCCCGAGACGAGCTCCGGGGCCATGAACATGAGCGTGCCGGCCGAGGAGCTCCCGGTCCCGGCGACCATCGTGCCGGGGAGCCCCGCGCCAGACAGGCCGGCGAGCAGCCGGGAGGAGGTCACCTGGCCGATCCCGAAGTCGGTCAGGCGGGCGCGGGCACGTCCCGCGACGACTTCCACCAGCACGTTGGCGGGCTTCACGTCGCGGTGCAGCACCCCCGCCTCGTGCGCGGCCTGCAGCGCGTCCGAGACCTGGGCGACGAGCTCGAGGCGCTCCGGGAGGGTGGGCGGTGCATCCCGGCGGGACTCCCACCACGCGGCCAGATCCACCCCGTCGGTGTAGTCGACCATGAGCCAGCACGGTGGATCGTCGAGCCGGACCTCCCGCACGAACGTGATGTGCGGGTGGGCGCCCACGCGGTCGCGCAGGATCTGGAAGATGGCGGCCTCGCGCCGCAGCGAGCGCAGCCGCTCCGCGCCGAAGCAGAACTTGAACACGCGGAGGTCCCGCGTGGTCGCGTGGCGCGCCAGCCACACCTCGCCGACCGACCCCTCCCCCAGGGCGCGCTCGAGCACGTACGGGGTGCCCGGGACCCCCACCTCCGGCGCCGGGCGCCAGCCGGAGACGCCGTCCTGGTCGGACTCGGCGACCCGGTGCGCCTCGCTCACGTCCCGTGGCGCCGCCCGCACGCCGTCCTGCGCCTCGGACACCTCGCAGACCTCGACCGGAGCGTCGAGGCCGGCGAGCGTGTAGTCCCCGTGGTTCCACCAGCTCAGGCCGCCGGCGGTGAGGTGCTGCCGGGCGTTGTCGAACACCGACCGGGTCAGCAGGATCCGGCCGGCGTCGGACAGCGCGCGGAGCCGGGCGCAGGTGTCGGTCGCGAGGCTCGCCTGGGCCCGTGCGCCGCTGCGGACCACGACCTCGCCGAGGTGCACGGCGAACCGGTCCGCCAGCGCCTCCGCCCGCCCCGCGTTCCACTCCCGCAAGGCGGCTCGCGCCCGCAGCGCGAACCGCACGGCGGACGAAGGCGTCGCGAACACGAGGAGCATGGCGTCGCGCGCGTTCTCGAGCTCCTCGCCGTCCCCGGTCTCCGCCAGCGCCCGCCGCACGAGGGCGTCGTGTTGCTCCACGGCTTCGGCGTAGATCCGCTCGCCCAGCCGCTGGCGGGCCGCCAGGGAGCCGACGATCTCGAGCGACACGAGGGTCAGGAGCCGCGTGCTCGTGGCCTCCATCCGCGCCAGCAGCACCTGGGGGGGCGCCGTGCGGATCTGCGCGGCTGCGAGCTCGACGGCGAGCGGCATCCGCTCGAGGCGCTCCACCAGCGTCCCCACGACCTCGCGCTCCTCGGGCGAGGGGTCGAAGTCCTTCGACGCGGCGACCGCGCGGCGCACGAACAGGGCGACGGCGTCCTCTCTTGGCGGCGCGGCCAGCGTGACGACGACCTCTCCGCGCAGACCGGGCGGCTCCTGGCCGGTGGTGACGAACTGCGCCTCGGGCGCCGCCGCCAGCAGCCCGGCGAGCGCTCCGGCGTGGCCCGCCCGGGGGTCGAACCGATCGAGGACGACGAGGCACCGGCCGAGGCCCGCGAGGCGCTGCCCCGCCCGCTCCGGTGCGTCGCCGGTCCCGGCGCCTACCGCGCGCACCAGGGCCGCCAGGAGCCCCACGTCGTCCCGCGCCCCGCCCAGGTCGCAGAACCACGCGCCCCCGGGCCAGTCCCCGAGCCAGGTCCAGCCGTACCGCGTGACGAGCCGCGTCTTGCCGACCCCGGGTGGTCCGAGCACGGCGACCACGCGGGCTCCGCCGTCGAGGGTCTCGGCGAGGCTGCGGAGCTCCGTCGCGCGGCCGACGAACGCGTCGACCTCGGCGGGGAGGCTGGTGCCGACCTGGCGGGCGGGCACCCACCCGTCCTGCCGGCGGACCACGCGATACGCCTTGGGTGCGTCGGGAGGGGGCGCGAAGGGCGCCGTGTCTGCGCCGATCTCGAGCACCTCCACCGGGTCCGCGACGCCCTTGAGCCGCCAGTGCCCGTGCGCGACGAGGCGGACGCCCTCGGCGAGCGCGGGGGGGACCGAGTCGACGGTGAGGAGGGTCTGGCCGCCCAACGCCAGGGACATCACCCGGGCGGTCATCGCGATGGCGAGGCCGTCGACCTCGACCCGCTTGGCCCCGCGCGCAACGTGCTCGGCGGGATTGTCGCGGACGACGAGCGGGCCGGTGTGGATGCCGGCGCGGGCGACGAGCGGCGGGTTCAGCGTGCGCAGGCCTTCCTGGTAGGCGAGCGCGAACGCAACGGCGTCGGCGGGCCGCGCGAACATCACCATGATCCCGTCGGTGCGCTCGAGCTCGACCCCCTCGAAGCGCGCCACGAGCGAGCGCGCGAGCCGATCGTGGGCGTCCCACAGGTCGCCGTTGCGACGGTCGCCCAGCTCCTTGGCGAGCTGGGTGCTGTCGACCACGTCAGTGAGACACAGCGTCCGCGTCACGGTCATCGCGCCACCCGTCGCTCGTGTACCACGCGGCGAATGTGCACGGCATTTCAGGCACACACGCGACCGGGAGCGCGTTGCCGCGCCTCGCAGGAGGCCCAGGACGCGCGCGGCAGTTTCGGCCTGAGGCACCCGTCGAGGACGGAGGAGGGACTGTCAAGGTCGCGGGGGCACTGATGGCCGATCGGCGCTCGACGGTGAGTCGATCTGGCCGCGTCGTGTCCGTGCACGGGGCCGTGTGACGTCCCCCGCGCAACCGACAATGGACGTCTGGAGGGACTGATGTGGACGTTGCTCGTCGCTTGTGAAACGCAGGACAAGGCCGACCCGGCGCCGACCGGAACGATCGACGACACAGCAGCCCCGCTCCACACCGGACCCACGACCTCCCCGACCACGCCGACGACGCTGACGACGCCGACCAGCGACACTGGCGTCCACGTCGAGGGCTGCGCCGACGAAGTGTTTTCCGATGGGTTCCGGGCGGAGGGCAGCACCGAAGGCGCTGGCGACGACCTCGCGTCCTGCAACCGGATCGGCGCAGGCTCGCCTGACCTCGTCTATGCGTTCGTGGTGCCCGAGACCGCGAGGTACCACTTCGGGCTGTCCTCCGACTACAACGCGGTCCTCGGGATCTACGACACCTGCGGCCCAGCGCCCACCGTCGCGTTGTGTGGGACCGACCAGGACCGCGAGCTCACCGCCGGCCAGGTGGTGTACGTCGGCGTCGACGGACAGGGCCGGAACCCGGACGGGTCGTTCGTGCTCGATGTCTTCCGGATCCTCCCGGAAGAGACCGACTGCACCGATGATGTGGACGGCGACGTGGACGGCGATCTCGATTGTCTCGACGCCGATTGCGCAGGCGACCCGAGCTGCGGTGTGTGCCCGGATGGGGTGCTCGTGGCGGGCGTCCCGTTGGCCCTCGACCTGGTGGGCGAAACCGACGACCTCGAGCCCGGCTGCGCCTACGAGGCGTCGAGCGACGTGGGCTGGACGTTCGAGGCCCCCCGCGCCGGCACCTACGCGTTCGCAGTCCTCACCGACGACGGTTTCGGCTCGGTGCTCGCCGTGACCGACGGGTGCGGGGGCGCCACGCTCGGTTGTGGGAGCTATGACTACAGTCCGAACCATCCGCACAGCCGAATCGTGCTCGACCTCGCGGATGGACAGGTGGTGACCGCGGTGGTCGAGGGCATCTTCGGAGACGTCGGCGACTTCGAGCTCGCGGTCGCCGAGGTCCTCCCCGAGGACTGCCACGACGGCGTGGACCAGGACCTCGACCTGCGCGTCGACTGCGCGGACCCGGAGTGCGCGACGGATGCCGCCTGCATGGAGGACTGCGGCAATGGCCTCGACGACGACGCGAACGGCGCGGCCGACTGCGCGGACCTGGGATGCGACCTCGATCCGTCCTGCCTCGAGGTCTGCGACGACGGCCTGGATGACGACGGCGACGGGTTCGTCGACTGCGCCGATCGGTCGTGCAGCGGGTTCGACGGCTGCATCGAGAACTGCACGGCGTTCGTCGACGACGATGGCGACGACCTCGTCGACTGCGCCGATCCGAACTGCAACGGGGTCGCCCCGTGTGGGGTCGAGTTGTGCGACTTCTTCTTTCGCGACGAGGACGCGGACGGGACCATCGACTGCAGGGATCCCGATTGCGACAACGCGGCCGCCTGCATGGAGACCTGCAACAACGGGTACGACGACACCTACGACAACTTCACCGACTGCTCTGACCCCGACTGCCACACCGATCCGCTGTGCGCCGAAGACTGTGGGAACGGCGTAGACGACGACGCCGACTACCTCGTCGATTGCAACGACACCTCGTGTGTCGGCGACCCGGCGTGTCCCGACGATTGCCCGGCGCACGTGTGGACCGCCGGCGTTCCCGGCGTGGTGTTCGGGACGACCGAGGGACGGGCCTCGGGCTGGGTGGTGCCGTGCCTCGGATACCAGAACGGGAGTCCTGACGACACCTGGACGTTCACCGCCCCCGCGGACGGAACCTACACGTTCGACACCTGGGGTTCCGCGTTCGACACCGCGCTCCACCTCCATGCGTCGTGTGACCGAACCACCTGGCTGGTCTGCAACGACGACACCCCCCCCACGCTCACCTCGGAGGTGTCGCTGAGGCTCGCGGCCGGCGAGAGCGTACTGGTCGTGGTCGACAGCAATGGATACCCGCCCGATCGAGGCGAGTACGTGCTGCGCGTGCACTAGACGGCCGGCGTCAGGCCTTCTCGTCCGGCGTCGACACGAGGTCCTCCTGCGTTCCGCCACCTTCACCCCGAGCTCGGTGAGCTGGCCGACCTATCCCTGGCTCATCCACCGGCTGACCTACCGGCGCACCAACCACGGCAACCTCCACGTCCGGGGCTTCCACGAGGAGCGCGGCTGGCGGTGGCGGGCGTAAGCGGTCGGTCGGGTAGCTCAGCCGCCGTCCCGCATCGCCGCGAGCTCGCGGAGACGCGACCGGATGGCGTCGCGGGTGACGCGGAAGTGCTGGAGGCGCTCCTCGTCGGTGAGGTCCTCGTGTTTCCGGTCTGGGTCCGGCATGGCCCAGCTCCAGCGCTCCGCCTCGCTGTAGAAGACGGGGCACGACTCCTCCGCACACAACGTGATCACGAGGTCCACCGAGGTGGGGTCGATGGTGTCGACGTGTTTGCTGTGGAGCTGGGTGGTGTCGATCCCGAGCTCGCCGAGCACCCGCACCGCGTACGGGTTGACCCGAGACGGCGCGCTGCCCGCCGACTGCACCCGCACGGCGTCGCCGAACAGATCGCGGGCGAGCGCCTCGGCCAGCTGGCTCCGCGCGGAGTTGGCGACACACAGGAACAGGACGCTGTCGAACTTCATGCGGACTCCGAGGGAGATAGGGCGAGGTCGGGGGTGGGAGTGTCGCTGCGGGACCAGCTCCTCGCCAAGGGCCTGGCGTCCAAGAAGGACGTGCAGCGCGTGGAGCGCGAGCTCAAACACGACCGGCGCGATCAGCAGGGTGCGCGCAAGCCCAAGTCCGTGCTCGAGGCCGAGCAGCGCGCCCAGGCCCAGGCCGAGGCCGCGGCCCGCGAAGAACAGCGCCGCCTCCAGCGCCTCGAGGCCGCCGCCCGCCGCGACGCCGTCGAACACGAGCTGCGCGCCCGCAACCTGATCGACGCGCACCGCACCCGCCGCGGCACGGGCCAGCCCTGGTGGCTGCGCACCCCGGAAGGCACCCTCGAGCGCACCGACGTGTCGAGCGGCGTCGCCCAGCAGCTCCGCGCCGGCGAGGTGGCCCTGGTGCGCCTGGTGCGCGCGTCGGGCGACGACGTGGTCGTCCTCCCCCGCGAGGCCGCCCTGCGGCTCCTGGCGTTCGCCCCGGAGCGCGTGTTGTTCCTGGTGCGGGACACCACCGGCATCTCGGACGCCGCCGAACGGTTCCTCGCGCGGTCCTGGGAGCCGTCGTGGTCGGCGCGGCGGGCCACCCCCGCGGACCTCGAGCGGTTCCGGCGCAAACCGACCCACGAATGATCGACCTCTGCGCCCACACCGAGCTCCTCGTGGTGGCTGGCAGCCGCGCCTACGGCATGCACCGCCCCGACTCCGACGTCGACGTGCGCGGGGTGCTGGTGGCGCCGCGCGGCACCTACCACGGCATCCTCGACCGGATCGAGCAGGTCGACGCCCCGGCGGAGATCGCCGTGCTGGCCCCGTGGTTGCGCCCCGAGGAGCGCGAGGTGGTGGCGGCCACCAAGCTCGAGGGTACGGTCTTCGAGGTCCGGAAGTTCGTGACCCTCACCGGAGAGTCCAACCCGAACCTCCTCGACGTGTTGTTCTGTCGCGACGACGAGGTTCGTCACGTCACCTCAGCGGGACAGCGACTACGCGCGCAGCGAAACCTGTTCCTCTCGCGCAAGGTGCGGTACACGTTCGCCGGGTACGCTGCGGCGCAGCTCCGTCGCATCGAGGGCCACCGAAAGTGGTTGCTGGACCCACCCGTGGCACCGCCGGAGCGCGCCGCCTACGGCCTGCCCCAGACCACGCTCCTCCCCGCGGACCAGCTCGGGGCGGCGATGGCGACGGTGCGCAAGCAGATCGACCGCTGGGAGCTCGACCTCGCGAACGTGCCCGAGGCCACGATCCTGCACGTACAGGAGCAGGTGGCGCGCGCGCTCGGGGAGGTCCGGGTGGCGCTGGGGTTCGACTCGGTGGACCAGGCGAAGTTCGTGGCGGCGGGCCGCACGGTGGGCCTGGACGACAACCTCGTGGAGGTGATGCAGCGGGAGCGCGCGTACGAAGCGGCTGCGCGCCACTGGCGCCAGTACCGCGAGTGGCAGACGCAGCGGAACCCCGCGCGCGCCGCGCTCGAGGCCGCCCACGGGTACGACACGAAACACGCTGCACACCTGGTGCGGCTGCTCCGGATGGGGGCCGAGATCCTGCGTACGGGCGAGGTCCACGTGTGGCGGGGGCCAGGTGGCGCGGACGACGCCCACGAGCTCCTGGCGATCCGGGCCGGCGAGTGGCGCTACGATGACCTGGTGGGTTGGGCGACGAGCCAGGATCGGGTGCTGGATGCGCTGGCCGCGGCCTCACCGCTGCCCAAGGTGCCCGACCGGCAGGCGCTGCACGCGCTCTGTGTGGAGCTGGTGGAGTCGCGGCTGGCCTCGGAGCCCAGCGCCCCATGACGGCGGTGCGCTGCTCCTCCGTGATCGTCCTCGGGCTCGCTGCCTGTCGCGAGGCAGACCCTGCGCCGCCACCTGGGTGTGCGCCAGTGGCCACCGACCCGAGCGACGACCCCGCCGATTGGGACCCGCAGGTCGACGAGAGCGTGGACTGGGTCGTCTCCGCTGGTCCTCCCCAGTGGATCGTGCCCTCGGACGGGCTGCCCGCCAGGCTCGCGCAGGCCGCGAACAACAACGTGTCGCTCCTGGTGGCCGGGGACACGATCTTCGTCGCCTGGCGGACGGCGCCGACCCACTTCGCCTCCACCGAGACAGCGATGCACGTCGTGTCGTCCACCGACGACGGCGCCACCTGGGTTCACGAGCACACCGTGGCGCTCGGGACGGACGTGCGGGAGCCGGCGTTGTTCCTGGATGGCGACCACCTGGCCATGACCTTCTTCCAGGGCGGGACCAGCCCCGCTGCGTTCCAGCCCGGCGCGGTGTGGCGCGCGGAGCGGTGTGCCCCCGGCGACTGGACGGAGGAGATCATCGACGGCGAGACCACGCGGGTCCCGTGGGACGTGAAGCAACGCGGCGGCGAGCTCCTCCGCACGTCGTACACTGGTGAACACTACCAGGACGACGCGGTCCTCGACCTGCACTTCGAGGTCAGCGACGACGGCGGCCGCACGTGGCGTCCCCGCGGACAGGACCCCGTCTACACCGGCGGAAACAGCGAGGCCGCGTTCGAGGTCCTGGCGGACGGAGGCCTGGTGGTGGTGACGCGGAACGAGGACGGCGACGACACCGGAAAGGGCGCGATGGTGTGTACGGCGCCCGCCGCCGACAAGTCTGCGTGGAACTGCCCCCCGGTCTCCGACCCGAACCGCTACGACAGCCCGGAGTTGCTCCGCCACGGCGACGACGTGTACCTGCTGGCGCGGCGCGACCCGGAGGGCGTGTTCGGGGAGGACCCGTCGCTCCTGCAGTACTCGGTCCGCCCCAAGCGGTCCGCCGTGTACCGGGTGGACCCTGCGACCCGCGCGGTGACCTGGCAGTTCGACCTGCCCGGGGCGGGCGACACCGCGTTCGTCTCGGCGCGGCGCACCGGTCCCCACACCTGGCTCCTCGCGAACTACACGTCCCCGCTCGACGACCCCGACGCCACCTGGCTCGAGGGCCAGACCAGCCCCCGGGGCACCCAGCTCTACCTGTCGACGTTGTCGTTCACAGCGCCCTGACCCGTCAGCCCCGCCCGGAGCGCCCGCCAGCGCGCCGCGCGGGGGTGCCCGTCCCGCTCGTCCCACGCCACTGCGAGGTCCAGGGCTTCGCGGTGGAGCGCTGCGTCGGGGGTGCGGAGGGCCAGGACCACCAGGACCCGCGGACCCAGCTGCCGAGCGCCGACCGCGGTGTCGCGGAGGTGGTGCCGGATCGCCGCTGCGTCGGGGACGGAATCATCGAGCTCCTGCCGGAACAGCGGCAGGCTCGGGCGGCCGATGCCGAAGGCCGCCGCGATCCGCTCCGTCTCCGCCAGGAGGACCCAGGCCTCCTCCCGCCGACCCTGGTCGAGCAGCACCTCCAGGCGACACTCCGACATCAACAGCACCCCGAACACGTTGCCCGCGTCCCGGAACTGCCGCGCCACTCCGGCCAGCTCTGCCAGGCTCTCCTCGGGGGGCCGGATCCCCAGCCCCGCGAGCGCCCGGAAGCTGGCCGTGTGCTCGTTGCCCGGGTCCTCGCGCTCGACCTCTTCGAGGAGCGACGACGCGGTGTCGCGTCGGCCACACTGCAGCGCCGCGCGCGCCGCCAGCCGCAGGAACACGCACCGCTGGGCGCCCATTCGCCCTTCCGCGAAGCCCAACAGCCGCTCCACGCTGGCTTCGTCGCTTTGTCCGATCGCCCACCGACCCCAGGCGATCTGCGCCCGGATGTCCGAGGGACCCGCCTGCAGCGCGCGCTTCGCGAAGTCGGCCCAGCGCGCGTCCTCTCCCCGCATCGCCGCCAGGTCGGCGAGCGCGCCCAGTACTGCGCCGCGGACCTCGGGGGGCACCGCGTCCGGGATCGTGCGGAGGATGGCCTCCATCCGCTCGGCATCCCCCCTGCCGAAAGCGACCCCGGCCTCAATCACACTGCCATGGACCAGCCGGGGATCGTCCGGACCGACCCCGAGCGCTTGGAGGACGTCCGCCAGCTCGGCCCCCTCGAGCTCCGTCGCTGCGCGCTCCAGATCCCCCCGGGCACGCCACGCCCGGCCGCGGACCGTCGCGTCCGCCGCGGTGGTCGCGATGGCGTGGAGCGCCTCCGCCCGCCGCTCCCCCGCGCCCTCCAACCCCCAGACCGCCGCCACGACGTCCGGGCTCACCGGGCGCCACGCCCCCCGGTCCTGGGACACGAGGCCGGTAGCCGCGGCCCGAGCCAGGGCCTCGCCCCCCACCCCCCACCCCGCCAGGGCCACCTCGAGCTCGCCCGCCGGAGCTGGACCCGGCCACGCTGCGACGACCTCGATCACGCGCCGCACGTCCTCTCTGCCCGCGACGGCCTGGCTCACCACCACCCGGCGCAGCTCCGCCCACCCCGGGGGGACCGGTGGCGAGGGGACGGCGAGCTCGAACCGGCCCTGCTCGAGCCGAAGCGCCCCCGACCGTGCCCAGTGTTCGAGCAGCTCCACCGCGAACCCGGGGAGCCCGAAGGACGCCGCCGCCACCGCCTCGACGAGCTCCGCGTGGTGCGCGAGGGTGTTCGCCACCAGCAGCCGCAGCTCCGGCACCGCCATCGGCCCCAATGTGATCGTGTCCACCGCGGCCTCCGGATGCTCACGCCGGCAGAGGACGAGGAGCACAGGTACGGGGCGGGAAGCTTCGGCCAGGCGCAGGTGGACCGGCGACCCGCCGAGCCACACGGTGGGCCGGTCGCGGTCCTCGAGCTCCCCCACCCGGGTCTCCGGCCCGGAGACATAGGCGGCGCCTGTCTCGTGCGCCCGTTCGGTCAGCCACTCCACCATCCGGTCCACTCCGCTCCCCGGCGGCCCGTCCACGCGGACCGCGCGCGAGCGGCCGGTGTGCGCCACCTCGCGGAGCAGGGACCACAGACGCGTCCGCTCCTCGTCGCGTCCCACCATCGGGCCAGCGCGGAGCCCGAGGAGGGCGAGGCCGGCGCCATGGCGCGGCGTGAGGGTGGGCTCCGGCCCGCGCCAGTCATCGGGCATCGGCGCAGGGGGCACCACCGCGCTCGGGGGCTGCTGTTCGATGGGATCGAGCTCGATGGCGCCATCGTCGTCGAGCCAGGTCCATCGTCGCGGCGCTCGGGGGCGGACGCGGCACCACCAGCGTCGGCAGTGCACCGTCGGGCCACGGCAGCGCGGCCAGCGCGGCACCCACGTCTGCCGCGAACGCCGGGCGTCGACCGGGTTCGGCCGCGACCAGGGCATACAACAACGACGCCAGCTCCCGTGGGACCCAGCGCGGCAGCGGGTGGGGGACCCCAGCCAGGGCGGCCTCGCGGGTGGTCTCGAGCGAGGTGGTCTCGTACGGACCGTGCCCGGTGAGGAGCGCCCACGCCGTGGCCCCCACCCCGAACAGGTCCGTGCGAACGTCGCGCACGCCCCCGGAGAGCTGCTCGGGGGCCATGTACCCGGGCGATCCCCGGACCCGCCTCGGGTCGCCCGTGCCCAGCCGTTCGGAGTAGCGTCGGACCTGGAGGGTAGCCCGTCGCAAGGCAGCGCGGACCTCAGCGGGGGACGGAACCGGCGGCGAGCCACTGCCGCACGACCACCTCCGCGGGCTTGCCCGTCCACCCGAAGTCGTCCAGGTCCTCACCCGCGGCCATGTGCCAGAGGAACACACCAGACACGGCATTCGCGCGACCGATCTCGTCGAAGGCGCGCTCGTAACAACCCGCTTGCGCGCGACCGTCGTCCCGCCCCTCGCTCCACCACGGAGTGACGCAGGTCCCGCGCCTCGACTGGTAGCCCAGCTCCGTGAGCCACACGGGTCGACCACCTGCGAAGCGCGACAGTCGGCGGCGGGCGGAAGGCCAGTCCTCGACAGGATGGTAGGCGTCCACACCGATCTCGTCGAGCTGATCCCAGAACGGGACCTGGGTGTACCCGTCCCAATTCGCCGCGTAGGTGAGGTCACCGTCGAACACGGACCGGACGTCCTCGATGATGGCGGGCCACTCCGGCGCGTCGACGAGGAGCTCGAGCTCGGTGCCGACGACGAACACCTGGGCGTCTTCGTCCGCGGCGAGCCCAGCAGCGTCGCGCACGAGCTCGCCGTATCGCTTCATCCACGCTGCGGGATTCGTGGGGGCGAGGTCTCCGCGCCAGCTCCCGTCGGCGGGGTCCACGTGCACCTTGAGTCCGGTGCGGAGCCCCTGGTCCCGGGCGGCGGCCAGGGCGAACCGGACGGCGTCGTCGGAGGGGGTGAGGCCCGGGACGACGTGGGGGACGTCCCCCGGCCCGTCGACGTACCAGGTCACCAGCACGACCACGGTGTCGAAGCCCTGATCGGCGACGGTCGCGAGCGCAGGTGCGGCAAGGTGGTAGCCCTCACCGGACCAGTCGGTGAGCACGACTCCATGTACGTCGACCTGCGCAGCCTCACAGGCCATGAGCACCCACATGCGGCCATGTGTACCGGGCCCGCTCCGCAATGCCAACGCCGCGTCCCCGGAGGTCACGCCGGCCGCACGGCCTCGGCGTGGGCGTCGTCGAGGAACCCGCGCAGCTCCCTCAGGAACCTCTCCGGGTCGTCGTGGTGTACGAAGTGGCCACACCCGGGGAAGGCACGGAACCGCACCCCCGCCAGCCGCTCCGCCGTGGCCCGCCCGTGGGCGATCGGGATATGGGTGTCCAGCTCGCCCCACAACACCGCCATCGGCGGGAACGACGTGATCTCGTGGGCGCGCTCGTCGGCCCGGCGCTCCTGACCGCGGAAGCTGATCACGTCGCGCACCGTGCGCGAGAACGCCCGCGCCGTGCCCGGCAGCGCGTTCATCCGCACCAGCTCCTCGATGTCGCCAGGTCGCTCCGGGCCACGCGGCGACCGGCGCGTGCCGAACGCCATGAACGGCTGGCCGAACCGCTCGACGAAGTACGGGAACGCCGCGAAGCGCAGCCAGAAGTTCAGTTCGCGCCCCAGGCCACCAGACGCCGCGAGCGCGAGCCGCCGGATCCGCGGCCGGCACTCGAGCAGGAGCATCTGCGCGATGCCCCCGCCGTAGGAGTGGCCGACGATGTCCACCGGGTCGAGCTGGAGTCGGGCGAGCCACTCCGCGACGACGTGGGCCTGCCACGCGAGCGTGTAGGACGCGTCCGGCCGGCCGGAGTACCCGCACCCGGGCAGATCGAGCATGAGTACGCGGCGGTCGGCGGCGAGCCCGGGGGCGACGGCGCGCCAGGTGAGGTGCGAGTCCCCGAGCCCGTGGAGCAACACGACGGGCGGGTGGGACGACGGCGCGCCGAGCTCGGCCCAGTGGAGGGTGACCCCCTCGACCTCGACGGACTGCTGACGGAAGTCCGCGGTCATGGCACGCCCTCCCCTCCCCTATCCCGAGCTCGCCGTCGCCCAGCGGCGCGGGGTCAGGGGAGCGCAGCCTCGCCCGCGATCACCCCGTCCGCCAGCAACAACACCCGCGAACCCGCTGGCACCGTGCGCACCGGGACCTCCACGCCGGCGTCGTCCGCGACCGTTCCCGTGCCGTAGTCCAGGGCCAGCGGCGACCCGTCCGGTCCCAGGAGCAAGAGCGCCCAACGGTGCGCCGTCGGGTCGATGCCCCCGTCGACGTCCACCCGCACCCTCCCCTCCGGAGACGTCACCGTGAGCGCGCCCACCTCCAGCACCTCCGTGGGGTCCAGGGCGTCCAGCAGGGCGCCGCCGAACACGTGGAGCTCGTCCGTGTCCGGGTTGCAGAAGCCCAGCGTTCGCAGGAACGCCCCGTACAGCGGGATGTCCCCACACACCGCCGACACCGCCAGCGTCGCGCCCTCCGGGGCACTCCCGTCGGCGTCCAGGCCCGCCGTGATCCGGAAGTCCGAGAACGACAGGACCGCCCCCATCGCCTCGAGGGTCATCCCCGCGTCCGCGTCCAGGTGTACACCGCCGTCCGCCAGCGTCAGCACCACCGGGAACATCGTCCGCGTCGCTGGATCCGGCGTGCCGCCGGGCAACGCGCCCTCGACCCACCCCACGCCCTTGTCCCCGTCGACCTCCACCACCGTGACCCGGTAGTGCAGGCTGTCGAAGCCGATCTGGTTGTACGACGGCAGGATGGTCGGCAGCGGAGCCGCCAGGCGCCACAGCTCCCAGGTGTCGCCTGCGCGCGCCGACGGGAACCCGCCCGCGGCCACGTCGAACGCGAGCGAGGCGTCGAGCGCCTCCCCCTCCCGGCCGTCCCCGAACACGAGGCCGTCGCGCTCGGGGTCGACCACGGTCCCGCCGGAGACGTGCACGGTCACGCGGTCGGTGCCCCAGCCGGTGGCCGGCGGCGAGACCACCAGGAACCGGCGGTCCGCCGACACCGCGACCGTGACCGGCACGGCAGGATCCGTGGTGACGACGGGGTCGTCGAGCAGCGCCAGCACGGTGTCGCCGCCGTCGCGCGCCACGAGCGACAGCGCCACGGGCTCGGCGGGGCCCAGGGTGCCGGCGTCGGCGTGGGTCGCGCCCCACCGGGTCGTCCGCCACAGGAAGGTGCCGTCGTCCGGGAGCACCTCGCCGCCGGTCGCGCACCGCCCGTCGTCGGAGCGGAGGCACCAGTCGTGGGGGACGAAGAACACCTCTCCGCTCTCGCCCGCGATCACGATGCCGTCCGGACCGAGCGCCGGGCTCGCGTTCAGGTCGTTGCGATCGCCCTCGACGAGCTGCATGGACCAGCGCAGGGTTCCGTCTCCGTCGAGGACGTAGAGCCGGCCGTCACCGCCGCCGAACACCACCGTGTCGTCGGCGCCCACCGCAGGGGACGACCGGATCGGGTCCGGCGTGTCGAAGGCCCAGCGGACCGCGCCCGTATCGGGCTCGAGGGCCCGCACCGTGCCGTCCGCGCCAGGGACCACGAGGGCCCCGTCCGACAACGCTGCCGCCGACGCGTACACGTGGTCGCGGGTGGGAGCCGCCCAGTTCACGGCGCCGGTGTCCGGGTCGTGGCTGCGCACGTAGCCGTCGAACGCCCCCAACACGACGGCGCCGCCGACGAGCAGCGGGCTGGCGGCGACCGATCCCAACGCGTCCAGCCGGCGCCAGACCTCCGCACCGGTGGACGCGTCGATCGCGTAGGTGTTGGCGCCGATCGGCAACAGGTTGTTGTTCCCCAGGAACAGCGTGTCCGTCGCGGCGTCGACGGCCGGCGACGACCACGTCTGGTCCTGCATCCGGAACCGCCACTTCGCCTCGCCCGTCTCCCGGTCGACGGAGTACACGTAGAAGTTGTCGTTGGGGATGAGCAGGTCCCCGGAGGCGGCCATCGCGACGTTCCCCTCGAACCACCGGATGAAGGCGTTGTTCACCGACGGGTCGTCGGCCTCGAACGTCCACTGCTCCTCGCCTGTCGCCGCGTCGAGCGCGTACACGTGGCCGTCGCCGGAGCCAACGTACACGCGCCCCTGGTCGTCGAGGAGCGCGGCCGAGTCGATGATCTCGTCGGTGTCGGCGTGCCACGCCTCGGCGCCGTCGGGGCCGATCGCGTAGAAGCGCCGATCCGCGCTGCCGATGTAGACGGTGCCGTCCGCGCCGAGCACCGGCGAGCTGAAGATGCCCTTGCCGGTGGTGAAGACCCAGGGCTCCGCGTCTCCGCCGTCGCTGGCGCCGAAAGCGCCGCGGGCGTCCTGCGTGGAGGTGCGACGGAACTTGGGCCACGGGCTGTCCGGCGCGAGCGGCACGTCGTAGGCGAAGTCCCCGGGGCCAGGACGGTCGGCGGGGTCGGTGGTGCAAGCGGCGAGGACGATGGCGATGGGCGTCAAGGAGCACCTCCGGTGGTGAGTCGGGTGGAGAGCCAGTCGAGCGCAGCGCCGAGGGCCGGCGGCTCGCGCCCTTCGATGAGCGCGCCCGGAGCGGCGCCCTGGAGCGCGGCGAAGGTCAGGACGAGGACGACGGGGGCGTCGGGCGACGCGTGCGGGCCGAGGAGGAGCGCCGCCTCGCCGAGGAGGTCGGCGGCGTGCGCTTCGAGCATGGGCCCGAGCTCGGCGTGGAGCGCCCGATCGGTGCGGCAGCGGTGGTACAGCTCGAGCGAGGCCACAGCGCGCGGATCGACGTACGCGCGCCAGGTGAGCGCGAGGATGGACCGGATGTCCTGCGGCCCCTCGGCGAGGGAGGCCCGGAACTCCGCGCGGAGCTCGGCGTACGCCCGGGAGACGGCGGCCACGAGCAGGCTCTGCTTGGACGGGTAGTGCTGGAACAGCGCGCCCTGCGAAACCCCTGC
>JBIKWC010000204.1:0-13581 GCA_044356535.1 Myxococcota bacterium | reverse complement strand
TCGGTCGTGGTGGCGCCTTCGGCCCCGACCTCCACGAGCGCGGCCACCGCCGACCGCTCGAGCTTCTCCTTCGTGCCGGCCCGCCGGTCGGCCTGGGTGCGTCGTGCGACCACGATCCCTCCGCACCACCCCCTACCGCGCTACAAACATACCGACAAGTCGCTATGTATGATCGGCGGCGCGCTTCGCTGCGGTGGCCCGGTGCATGCACCCGCCAGCCGTCAGACGCGGTAGCCCCGCAGCGGGACCTCGCCCGGGAGCGCACCCTCGATCCCGACGCTCTCGAGGAGCCCAGCGACGAGGTTCGCGAACCGCACGGGCTCTCCCGTGGCGGCGGGCCGACCCGTCGACGGGTCACACGGGACCCCGAACACGTCGTCGTCGGTGCCCCCGAGGAGCCGGCCCCCCGCGGTGTCCGCCCCGAACAGGAGCGCCGAGGTGTACGGCCAGTGGTCCGTTCCGTTCTGGAGGTTCCGTTGTGGCGTGCGCCCCATCTCGGACACCACCGCCACCTGGATGGTGTCGGCCAGTCCGCGACGGTCGAGCTCGCCGATCAGTCGATCGAGCGTCTGGAACACGCGGTCGAACGACCCGTGTTGGTCCACCGCGTCCGCGTGGGTGTCCCAGCCCTCACCGGTCGAGACGAGCGCCGAGTGGCACACGCCCTCCTCGAGCAACGTGGTGACGAAGGCGAGGTCGTCCGCCAGCGACCGGCGCCGACCCGCGGGGAGCTCGGAGGCCAGTGTGTCGGCGGCGGCGGTGAGAGCATCGGCGCGCCGCCAGGCTTCGTCGCGGCCACGCACGCCCTCCGTGAGGGCCGAGCGCGCGGTCCGGAAGGCGCCGATCGCGTCCCAGTCGGCGCGCTCGAGGCCCGGGTCGGGGCGCGGCGAGCCGTCGGGCAGCGGGTAGCGGAGCTCCGGCGCCAACAGGCCCGTGAGCTGCCCGCGCACACCGATCCGGCCGGTGGTCGCCGTGAGGGGTCCCGGGCGCCCCACGCCAGCCACGTCGAGCGCCGGCAGCGAGAAGCTCTCGCCCAGCCGGGCCCCTGCGAGAGCCACGAGGTCCGGCGCGGTCGCGTCGAGGCCCCCGGTGAGCAGGCGCAACATGCCGTCGGTGTGGGACAACGTGCCGCCCCACAGGCCGTTGAGGACGGTCACGCGGTCGGCGTGGCGCTCGAAGAACGACGTGACGTTGGGGCGGCGGGCCCCGTTGGTCGCGATCCGGAGCTCGCCGAAGCGCGCGACGATCTCGACGTCGTAGGGGTCGTCGGGGTCGAGGTCGGGAGCTGGCCCGATCAGGCGCCCGGGCTTGGGATCGAAGACGAAGGTCGGGTCCCACCCGCCCTGGGCCACGATGACCAGGAGCCGCTTCCCGGAGGCCTGGGCCCGCGCGCCGAGCCCGCCCAGCGCGAGCACGCCGCCCGCGACTGCGCCGCCCAGGAGGGCACGCCGGCTGAAGGGCCCGGTCAGAACGTCACCACGCGATCGTCGAGCAGGAGCGCCGTGAGGACCACGGTCCACGCGTGCTCCGCGTCTCCGGTGCGGGCGAACACCTCGTCGAACAGGGCGCGATCGGGCGCCAGGTCCGGGCGCTCCTCCAGGAGCCACCGGCGGTGCAGGCGCTCGAGGGTGGCGTCGATGCGTTCGGCGTCCGTCACGGGGACCACCCGCCCCGAGCGCACGGCGGTGGCAGCGGCCTCCGACAGGTACCAGCGCCACGCGAACTCGCGCACCGGCCCTGGCCCGTGGCTGGGGCGCACGCTGTTCCAGCCGTCCATCCCCCCCATCATCGCGCGCAGCCCGTGTTCGTCGGTGGTGGCGAACGCCACCGTCCCGGTGCCGTCGGGCGCGAGACCCTCCCAGGTGTGTCCCGTGAGGTCCGGCACGAGGCGGGCGAGCTGCTCGGGCCGCACCAGCAGGGGCGGGCCCGCCAGGAACTCGGGGTCGAGCACCACCGCGACCGCCAGCGCCCGGGCGTCGTAGCCGCTGTCGACGAACCCCTCCGCGAGCGCCGCCACCCGGTCGGGCGCCACCTCGTCGACCTGCGAGAACCACGTCGCGAAGCGCTTCGCCGTACACGTGGCGAACCGCGGGTCCTCCGCTACCAGGGCCGTGAGCTCGGCCAGGCCGTCCACCTCCACGGCGCCCCAGGCCGGCGCGGGCATGCCGTCTTCGACCCGGGTCGCGACGTCGGCCGGGTCGTAGTACGCGAGCGGGTAGCAGTCGCTGCCTTCGGGGCAATCCTGGGCGTAGGACTCGGTGATCGACTCCATCTGCACGAAACCCCGGAACCCGTAGAACGCCGACGCCAGCGGGTCGAGCTGCAGGTGACAACCCACACACAGGGGGTCCTCGCGGACGGCGTCGGCCGAGAGCGACGGCGTGCGGATGCCGTCCACCGCGTCGAGCGAGGTGCACAGCAGCGACGACAACAACACGTTGGCGCGGTCGCGCTGGAAGTTGCGGTCGCTCGACATGTGTCGCTGCCACAGGCTCGTGGAGGCCAGGATCCCCGCCGCGGGGCGATCGTCGGGCCACGGGAGCTCCTGCCATTCGGGGCCGCCAGCCTCCACCAGCGCGGGGTCGTGCGCGAGCCCGTAGGCCGCGGCCACGATCGGGTCGGCGACGGTGGTGTCCGCGGTGAGGATCTCGGTGTACGGCCTGCCCTGCTCGACGATCGTGGACACGAGGCGCAGCGGCTCCTCGTCGAGGCTCGCGGTGATCTCCGCCGGGGTCCACGCCGCCAGCGGTCCGAGCGGCGGCGGGTGGGGCTGCGTGTCGTAGCGGGCCTGGAGGTGCTCGGCGTGCAGGTCGCGGATGGTGGCGGAGAAGGCGGGGGTGCGGACCCAGCGGCGGGCGAGCACCTCGAGGGTCACGTCGCCGCCCAGCAGCTCGTCGATCTCGCGCTCCGAGGGTCGCACGCCGCGGAGCGCCATCGAGACCCGGCCCGCGTCGGTGAGCAGGGTGTCGTCGCGGCGACACGCGGAGAGCACGAAGAGCAGCGTCATTCGACCACCAGTCACCCTCTATCGTAGCCCGGCGGGTCAGTGGATCTTCGGCCGCCAGGACGCGAGCGCGAGCCACGGGGCGAGCAACGCGGTCGCCACCCTGATCACCACCCCCCCGGGGACGGAGCCGACCGCTGCCTCCTCGGTGAACGGAACCCCCGTCTGGGCCAGCTTGAACCACCACGAAGCGTACAACGTGTCGAACAACCAGATGTAGTTGCGCCGGGTGCGGGTGCCGAGAGCCGCCAGGAAGCCCACCGCGGGCGTGGGCGCATGCAGGCTCTCGTGGAGCCGGGCCTCCCACCCGTCGACCGGTGGTCCGCCGAGCATGGGCGCGAAGAACGCGTCCTCGAGGAGCGCCACCCGCTCGCGCGAGACCGCCATCTCCCGGTAGCGCCGCGCTTCCAGGCCCGCGAAGACGCTGGCGAGCACGTAGGGGAGGAGCAGGATCACGTGGGGGGTGTGCGGCTGGCCGAGCGCGAAGGTGACCACGGCCACCGAGGTGCCGAGCGCCCAGTTGGTGGTGGTGTCGAGCCGCACCCGCCACGAGGTCATCCGGCCGAGCTCTCCGCGGTAGAGGTGGACGAGCGCGATCTCGAACGGGTGGTGGTCGGCCATGGGGGCCGGTATCTCGCGCGGACTCCCCTCTCTTCAGTGTTGCTGCCAACGCGCCAGGACGTCGAGGAGATCCTTCTCGCGGCTGCGGGACTTCCGGAGGTGGTCCTCGAGCTCGGTGACCCGGAGCTGCAGCGCGTTCACCTTCGCCATCTCGGCGCGCAGGTGGTCGACTGCGGCGTCGCGGGACATCGAGGCCAGGGCCGCGGCCGCGACGGGCGGCGCCATCGGCGTCTGTGGCGGCGGGAGGGCCGAAGAAGCGGCGGGTGAGGCCGCGATCGCAGACCGGCCGGGAGCGGCGCCCGGGGTGGTCGCGAGACCGGGAGGGGGGCTCACGGGCGGCGGTGCCACCGCGATCGCTGGTGCCTGGGCCACCTGCGCCGCCGAGACCTGCGCCACCGCGGGCCCGGCCGCGACCTGCCCGGCCGCGACCTGCCCGGCCTGCCCGGCCGCGACCTGCACGGCCGCGACCTGCACAGCCGCCACCTGCACGCTCGCGCGGACGCCCTCCAGCTGCTCCTCCGGCGCCACGAGATATCGGAAGCCGTACTCGGTGTGGGGCTTGAGGTCGACCCACCGGTCCGAGGGCAGGCGCGCCGCGAACTCGGGGGAGATGCGCGAGAGCGCGTAGCTCTGGCGTTGGCCCGAGCCCAGGACGTGCACGAAGCGACCCGCGCGGAGCGACCCCGCCTCGATGTCGGACTCCTCGTACACGACCGACGGGGGTGGGTCGGTGCGACCCACCTTGCGGATGCCGAGCACCCCCATCCCGTCCCTGCATTCGAACTTCAGGACCAGGTTTTCGGACCCGCCGCCTTCGCGCCGGGCGAACACCTGGAACGGCTCCCCTTCCGTGACCAGACCATACATGGGGCGGAGCTTATCTCAGGTGTTCCGCAAGGAGTGCAGCGAGTCGGGGCACACCGGCTGCGACGTGCTCGTGCGCGGTGCCCCGAAGCGCGCGGTACATGCGGACCAGCGTCGCGTGGCGCGAGCGGGCGGCGATGTCGTCCGTGACCCCGAGCAGATCGTCGGCCACCCGCCCCCGGTGAGCGATCAGGTGGGCGCTGGGGTCTGCGCCGCCCTCGCTCCAGTGGCGATCGAGGACCACGGCCATCCCGGGAAGCAGACGCACCACCCCCGCCCGCGTCATCCCCGGCTTCACCTTCTGGAAGGCCGCGTACCCCGCCTTCAACGCCATCCCGGACAGGCCGCTCTTCGCCCGCACCTCGGACTCCACCGCCTGGACGCAGCCGTCGATCAACCGGGCCTTGGCAGCGGGGTCGGTGATCAAGGCGGCGAGCGTCAAATGCACCTCCGGGGCCACGCGCCATCCAGCGCAGACAGGCTGTGATATCGCGGCGCATGACCAGCAGCTGGATCCGGTTCCCCGCCGTCCACGGGGATCGCCTCGTGTTCGTCACCGACGACGACGTCTTCACCGCGCCGCTGGCCGGAGGGATCGCGCGCCGCCTCACCTCCGGGGCCGGCGCCGCGCTGCGACCGCGGCTGTCGCCCGATGGCGTCCGCCTCACGTTCGACTCCACCGCGGAGGGCGTCCGCGACGTGTGGTGCTGCGACGCCGGCGGCGGTCCGGTGACGCGGCTCACGTGGGGCGGCGCCACGAACCTGGGGTTCGACCCGGCGGGGCGGCCGCTGGTGTCGACGGCCCACGACCAGCCGTTCGTCCGATCCACCCACGCTGCGGTGGTGACGGACGGCAGCCGCCTCGAGCGGGTCCCCTTCGGACCGGTCGCGGGCGTCGCGGGCGCTCCGTCCGGGCGCGTGGTCGTGGTGCGCCACGCCACCGAGCTCGGCACCTGGCGCAGGTACCGCGGGGGGCGCCTCGGCGTCGCCTGGTTGGGGGTGCCGCGCGGGCCCGCCGGGGACTGGCAGACCGCGACGTTCGCTTGGCGCAAGGTCGAGCTGCCGGGCGCCGCCGCCTTCCCCACCTGGTGCGCGGACCGGTTCTGGTTCGTCGGAGACCCGGGAGCGGCGCCCGAGCTCTGCTCCGTGGACGAAGCGGGCGCCGACTTCCGCGTCCACACCTCGCTCGGCGGGTTCGGCGTGCGGCACCCCCACTCCGACGGTCGGACCCTGGTGTTCGTCCACGACGGCGGGCTGTGGCGCTGGACACCCGAAGGCCCCGCGCAGATCGAGGTCGACGTCCACGCGCAGCGGACGGATCGGCAGCGGCGGCTCTGGCCCGCGGCGCGCTTCGTCGAGGAGGTGGACCTCCACCCCGACGGACACTCGATCGCCGTGGCAGCGCGGGGCCGCGTGTTCGCGATGGGGTTCTGGGAGGGGCCGGTCCGGGCCAGGGGTGGCCAGGATGGCGTGCGACACCTGCTTCCCCGCTGGGTCGACGCCCAACGCCTCGCCACCGTCACCGATCGCGACGGGGAGTACCGCGTCGAGGTCTCCGGGCCGGGGGCAGAGCTCCGCCGCTTTCCGGGCGACCACGGGCGGCCCGTGTCGATGGAGGTCTCGCCTGCGGGCGATCGCCTGGTCTTCGCGGACCACTCGCACCACCTGCTCCTCCTCGACCTCGCCACCGGCCAGTGGACGGAGCTCGATCACGCACCACCGGGCGGCTTCGAGTTCGACTGGTCGAGCGACGGCGCGTGGCTCGCATGGTCCCGGCCGGTCGGCCAGCGCCGCTCCAAGATCCGGCTCCGCGAGATCGCGACGGGAGCCACCGTGGACGTCACGGACGGCGGGTGGCGCGACCGTTGCCCCTCGTTCGATCCCGACGGCAACCACCTGTACTTCCTGTCCCTGCGGGACTTCGACCCCGTGTCCGACACGGTCTCGTTCGGGTACGCCTTCGCCCGCGGCACCCGGCCGTACTGCGTCACGCTGCGCCGCGACGTCCCTCACCCCTTCCGTCCCCAGCCCCGGCCCCTCAAGGCGCCGCCAGCTCCCCGCGCCTCCGACCGCGGACCCGTCGTGATCGAGGTCGCGGGCCTGTCGCAGCGCGTGGTCCCCTTCCCCGTCGCCGAGTCTCGGTGGGGGCGCGTGATCGGCGTGGGTGGGGGGCAGGTGCTCCTCACGCGGGAGCCCGTACGCGGGATGCTCGATCGGAGCTGGGCCGACGACGGGCCGCCCCAGAGCGAGGCGACGTTGTGCCTGTGGGAGGCCGACAAGCAGGAGCTCGTGGAGCTGACCACGAAGGTGGGGGCGCTGAGGGTCGATCGGCGCAGGGAACAGATCGTGTGGCGCTCGGGGTGGCGGCTCCGCGTGGCGATGGCCCGGCCGGAGAAGTCCGCGCGCGACGAGCTCAAGAAGACGGAGGGACGCGCCGATCGCAAGACCGGCTGGCTCGACGTCGGGCGGATCCGCGACGAGGTCGATCCGGAGCTCGAGTGGCCGCAGATGGTCCGCGACGCGCACCGGCTGATGCGCGATCACTTCTGGCAGTCCCCGTCCGCGGCCCTCCTCAGCGCCGGGGCCGCCGCCCGGGACGCCGCGCTGGCCCTGCTTCCCAGGATCGGGACCCGCGCGGAGCTGTCCGATCTGCTCCTGTCGGTGGCCGGCGTCTGGGGCACCTCCCACGCCTACGAGCTCGGCGGAGACCTCCCTGCCGTGCCGAGCCGCCGGGTGGGTTGGCTCGGCGCCGACGTCTCCTGGGAGCCCGTCCTCGGCGGATACCGGGTGGACCGGGTGCTCGCGGGCGACGTCGGCACGGAGCGCAGCTCTCCCCTGCTCGCGCCGGGCGCCGGGGTGGAGGCCGGCGAGGTGATCGTGGCCGTGGACGGGCGACGGGTCGCGCCCGAGCGCCCGCTGGCGGCGTGGCTCGTGGATCGCGCGCAGGTCCCCGTGGAGCTCGAGCTCGGCCGGCCCGAAGACGGCGCCACCCGCACCG
Organism: Myxococcota bacterium; assembly: GCA_044356535.1. GTDB lineage: Bacteria > Myxococcota_A > UBA796 > UBA796 > JACKER01. The sequence goes on along the minus strand of JBIKWC010000204.1, from coordinate 6,094 downwards.
CGATCGTGGTCCCCCTCGCGAGCGAGCGCGACCTCCGCTACCGCGACTGGGTGCAGCAGCGGAGGGAGCTGGCGTCGGCGCGCTCTGCGGGGCGGGTCGGCTACCTCCACGTCCCCAACATGGGACCCGTCGGCTTCGCCGAGTTCCACCGCGATCTCCACGAGGCCGTCGAGCACGAGGCCTTGTTGGTCGACGTCCGCCACAACGGCGGTGGGCACGTCTCGAGCCTGCTCCTCCGCACGTTGGCCCAGCGGAGGCTCGGTCGGAGCGACCCACGGCACGGTGGCGGGCACGGGTACCCCCTGGACGCGCCCCCGCCGTACATGGCGTTGCTCGCCAACGAGTCGGCGGGCTCGGACGGCGACATCTTCACCCACGCGTGGAAGCGGCTCGGGCTCGGCACGGTGTTCGGGACCCGCACGTGGGGCGGAGTGGTGGGCATCAGTCCCCGGCTTCGGCTCGTCGACCGCACCCTCACCACCCAGCCCGAGTACGCCACCTGGTTCGACGACGTCGGGTACGGCCTTGAAAACCGGGGCGTGGATCCCGATGTGGAGGTAGAGTCCTCGCCCGATGTGGCCGCCACGGACGAGGATCCGGCGCTGGAGTTGGCGGTGGTTCACCTGGTCGGTCGGCTCGACCGCGAAGAGGTGGGCTTGGGGGATGCCACTCCCGTGCGATAGGATGACGGGGACCCATGTCGAACACCGGCACCGAACAACCACAGCGACCGGCGGGCGGCGTCTCCCTCAAGGGTGGCCGATACACCCTCGCCCGCAAGCTGGCCGAAGGCGGAACCGCCTTCGTGTACCTCGGGTACGACAACGACGAGAAGCAGTGGCGCGCCGTGAAGACGCTGCTGCCCGACTACGCGAAGCGCCCGGCGCTCCGCCACCGCTTCGAGAACGAGGCCCGAACCATGCAGGCCCTGGTCCACCCGAACATCGTCACGGTGTTCGACGCCGGCCAGGAGGGCGAGACTGCCTGGCTCGTGATGGAGCTCGCCGAGTGCGGCTCGGTCATCGATTGGGTCGAGCGCAACGGGCGCATGCCGCCGCGGCTCGCGTGCAAGGTCGTCCTCGATGTGTGCGCCGGGATGGAGTACGCGCACGAGCGCGGCATCATCCATCGCGACATCAAGCCCCAGAACGTGCTCGTCGCGTCGGACGGCACGAGCAAGATCACGGACTTCGGCATCGCCCAGATCGTCGAGGAGACCCGCATGACCATGACCGGTACGGTCATGGGAACGCTCGGGTACATGGCCCCCGAGCAACACGAGAGCGCCAAACACGCGGACGCCCGGGCCGACATCTACTCCCTGGCCGCCACCCTCTACACGCTGCTGATGGGCGAGGCGCCCACCCACCTGTTCATGGCGGACGACCGCGACTTCGACGGCATCCCAGCGGTCGTCGTCGAGGTCATCCGCAAGGGCAGCCAGTACCGCCGAGAGCTCCGCCACGAGACCATGACCGAGTTCGGTGCCTCGCTCCAGACCGCGATGGAGCAACTGCCGGCGGACCCCGAACATCCACCGCTCGTGCGGTTGGGCCAGGCGGCTCCGTCCGAGCTCGAGCCCCCGACGGGCGGTTCGGTCGAGCCCCCGACCGGCAGCAACCTCGTCGTCAGCGACGCCCCCATCGTCAGCATCCCGCCCGCCCCGCTCCGCATGCGGTCGAAGAGCGAGGAGCCGCCCCCCCCGTCGCTCGCCCGGATCTCCCTCAGCGACGAAGGCAAGGGGCGCGCCCTCCGGCTCCGCCCGAAGACCGCGATGGAGGACCGGGTCTCGCAGGACAGCCGCCGCCGCATCGCGGGCCTCGCGAGCGCGCTCGTGGCCGTCACCGCGTTCGTCGTGTCGCTGGTGCTCGTCGTGGGTGCCACCCGCGTGACGGGCTTCGAGAACCTCCGCGACCACGCCGACGAGGAGCTGCACTACCAGATCCACCAGGAGCGGGTGGTGCTCGACGCCCTCGAGCCCCTCCAGCTCGCGGAGCAGTCGACGATCCGGCAGTTGTTCGACGAGTGCGAGAACGGCCCCCGCGAGGACCGGGAGGCTGCCAGCAACCGCCTGATCGCCACGCTCGACCAGGTCCGCCGCGACCTCGAGACCCGCAACGACAGCAGGCAGGAGCACATCGTCAAGCAGCTCCGCGAGACCGTTCGGCGCGTGCAGAGCCGGCTCGCCGTGGTCCGCCAACGCGAGGCCCAGCTCGAGGAGGTCCGCAGCTCGCCGTCGGGGCGCATGGCCACGCTGTTCGGGATCTGACGTCGGGATCTGACGTCGGGATCTGACGGGGGGATCTGACGGGGGGATCTGACGTGGGGATCTGGCCTGGGGATCTGACCTGGGACGAGTGTGGTAGGTTGACCGGCGGAGGATCGCCCGATGGCATCGCAAAAGACCAACTTCGTCCTTCCCGCAGAGACGGCGAAGATGGCGCGCGCGCTCGACGGAATCACGCCCGCGGACCGGCAGTTCGTCGCCGAGACGATCGGGTTCCTGGGGTCCGAGACCCTCGACACCGAAGAAGTGACGATCTCGAAGGAGGCCGGCCTCCTCTCCATGCGCATCGAGCGGATGTCCGAGGCCGATCGCAACGTACTCAAGGGCCTCGTGGCCCGCATCATGGCGAAGAACAAGGAGCGCTCGGCGCCCGTTCCGAGCGAGAAGACGCCCGCCCCTCCCACCAAGTCGCGCTGACCCGGAGCGCAGGGTGAAGCTCTGGATCGGCATCGCGATCGCGTGTGTGCTCCTCCTCGTCGGGCTCCTGGGCCTCACGATCGGGCTCTTCGTGGTCGTACAGCAGCTCCGGGCCCGCCGGGTCAACCAGCTGCACCGCGCGAAGCGGCTCGAGGAGGTCCGGCAGCTCCCGAACCGGTCGACGGTGGTGATGACGGCGAGCCAGCGGCCCACGATGCCAGCGATGGCAGCGCCCCGGCCCCAGTCGCCGCCGTCCCCCACCGGAAACCCCACGCTCGCCCCCGAAGACGAGCCCGATGTTCCGACGGCCGTGTTCCGGCCTTCGCAGTACAAGGACATCGAGGCCATGCTCAAGGACGCCGACAACCACGCCGCGAAGCACAAGCGGAAGTAGCGTCAGGACGTCACGTCAGGACGCAGGCGTCAGGCTTCGGGTCTGCGGGCCACGAGCAGGAACGGCGAGCCGCCGTGGACGTGCGGCGACCCTTCGAGCCACGTCACGGTGTGGGGCAGCGAGCGCGCCTCGAAGAAGGTCCACGGCGCGCGGTGCAGATCGGCGCCCGCCAGGAAGGTCACCACCGTGGACTGGGGCACCCACGACCGCGCGTGGATGTCGAAGATCACGAGGTGACCGCCGGGCCGGAGCAGCGCCCACATGCGCTCGAGCACGGCCTCCCATTCGGGGATCACGGACACCCCGAGCGTGGACAACACGCCGTCCTGGGGCCCCAGCGCGTCGGCGGAGAGCGCCCGGATGTCCTGGGCGCGGAGCTCCACCTGGGCCAGGTCGGCCACGGCCCGGCGGGCGCGACCGAGCATCCCCTCCGACAGGTCTAGCCCCACCACCCGCCCGGTGGGGCCCACCTGCGCCGCGAGGTGTCGAAGGTTGGGGCCCGTGCCGCAGGCCACGTCGAGCACGTGCCCTCCGGGGCGCAGCGCCATCGCCTCCGCGATGCGTGCGCGGTACGGGGCGTACACCCGCTCCACGCTCCCGTCGTACACCGCAGCGAACCGGTCGTACCACTCGGCGAGTCCCATCGGGCCGTCTACCCTGGTCGCGGTCCGGGGACGAGGCGGACCAGGAACGGGACCTGGGCGGGGTTGAGCTTGCGGGCCGCATCGGGGACCGAGAGCCAGGCGGCGCGGTCCACTTCGGGGAAGGTGCCGGTGCGCCCGGAGCCGCGGGGCCACTCCATCGTGAAGGTGCCCGGGACCAGCGCTTCCGGGTCCACGTCCCACGGTGTCGCCCACGCCTGCACGACCTTGCCGGACCGCAGCGTCACGGTCCCGAGGTCGACCAGCGCCTCGCGCGGCGGTGGCGCGAACCCGGTCTCCTCGACGAACTCGCGCAGGGCGGCGTCCATCGCGGACTCCCCGGCGTCGAGCTCCCCCTTGGGGATCGACCACACGCCCTCGTCCTTGCCCGCGAAGTACGGGCCACCGGGGTGCACGATCAGCACCTCCAGCGCCTCCCGCTGCCGCCAGCACAGGATCCCCGCGCTCGTCTTCGCCACGTTCAGCCCCCGCCCGTCGGTCGCCAGGACTCGGCGATCACGGCCTGGAGCGCGGGGTCCGACATCCGGAAGTCGCCGTGCGCGGCCTCGCCGGGGAACCACTTCCAGAGGAACGCGCCCACCACGGCGGGCTCGCGATCGAGCGCACGCAGCGCGGCCCGCAGGCAACGCTGCTGGAGCTGCGACCCCTGGGTGCCCGAGCCGGAGGCCCACGGCTCGCGGGGCGCCTGGTCGCCGGTGTCGTACCCGAGCTCGGTGAACACGACGTACTTGCCCGTGCGCTCGTGCAGCGCGCGCACCCGCTGCATCGCGCGGGCCCAGCCGGCGTCGAGCGCGGCGTCGTCGGGGACGCCGCTCGTGGCTTCGACCAGCGGGTAGTAGGCCTGGATGCCGACCGCGTCGAGCGCGTCCCAGAACGGGACCTGCTCGGCGCGATCCCAGTTGGCGGCGTACGTGATCGGGCCGGCGTACACGGTGCGCACCGCGGCGATGACGGCGCGCCACTCGGCCTCGTGCATGATGGTGCCGTCGAGCTCGCTGCCCACGACGAACGCGTCGACGTCGGGCGCGGCGCGGGCGAGGCCCACGACCCATTGCGTGTATGCGTAGAAGAACCGGGCGCGGTCGGCGGGGTCGTCGAAGTGGATGTCGCCGCGCCAGGCGAAGCCGCTGCCCCAGTGGGCGAGGTGCGGGACGAGCATCACCTTCTGGCCCCGGGCGTGGGCCTCGCGGACGGGCCGGACGAGCCAGTCGGGCGCGGCGCCGGGGACGGGCGGGTTCCGGACGAGCACGGAGCCGTCCTGTCGGATGCCGGCGTACGGGTGGGTGGCGACCCAGTTCACCCCGAGGCCGTCGAGGACGTCGAGCGTGGACGCCATCTGCGGGCTCCCCCACTCCCACCCCCAGGTGGGGGTGGAGACGGTCATCCCGCGGATCTCCGCGGCGCTGGCGAGGGCGAGCCACCACATGCCCCCCGGTATCTCCGCGGCGGGGCGTCCGAGGCTCAGGGCTTCGGGATGCGGAGGCGGGCGCTGATCATCGCGCTGCCGCTCGCAGCGTAGGTGAGCGCCAGGGGGTGGAGCGTCGCTGGACCCAGCCGCACGGCGCCGAGCCACAGGTCCTCGCCCGTCGCGCCCAGCCACCACGCCACCGCGAAGAGGCCCACCAGCGCGAGGCTCGTGGGGATCGGGGTGCCCTCGAAGTAGCGGACCTTCCCGGCCTCGTCGGACAGGCCGGCGGCGGTGACGTTGTACCGCGCGAGTCGGGCGACCCCGCAGACCACGAAGTAGCAGAGGATCAGGCTGTCCCAGCCCCCGCGGAGCCCGAGCGTGAAGCCGAGCACGGCGGGCGCCACACCGAACGAGATCACGTCGGCGAGCGAGTCGAGGTCCCCACCGAGCGCCGAGCCGCCTTTGCGCCAGCGCGCGACCCTGCCGTCGAGCGCGTCACACACGAGCGCGAACGGCAGCAGCGCAAACGCCACGCCCAGCGACACGGGGCCGCCGTCGAGCCACTGCAGGCACACGAAGATCGAGGCAGTGCCGGAGGCGGCGTTGACCACGGTGAAGGCGTCCGCGAGGGACAGGGACCGCACCATGGACAGCGGCGGCGGGCGGGGCGGGTTCGGCGCGGGACGAGACACTTCACCTCCGCTGCGGCGCCCGACCTTCTACCTCGGCGAGCGGGTGCGCGACGCGGTGGGAGGCGCGGCGTTCGCGGCGGTGGTGCGTTCGAGGCGCCTGGGGTCGGGCCAGCGGTCGTGAACGCACCCGCAGGCGCCTCGCCGGGCACGATGGCGGGGCCGGGCGCGCGGCGGTGGTGCGTTCGTCGCGGCTGGGGTCGGGCCAGCGGCGGTGAACGCACCCGAGGTCGAGGC
>JBIKWC010000198.1:0-14170 GCA_044356535.1 Myxococcota bacterium | reverse complement strand
CGTCCGTGGGCCCGTCGCGGCCGTCCGTGGTCGCGCACAACACCACCGCGGACGCCCCCTCGATGCCGATGGCCGCCGCCAGCGCCGCCTCCTGCATGCGGCCGCCGCGCCCGCGCCCGCGGACCTCCACCGTCGGCTCTCCGGCGCACAACAGGCACATCGGGGGGGCACCCGCCGGCAGCGACCGCACCGCCGCCGCCACCCGCTCGCCCAGCGCGCGGGCCGGGCCCGTGACGGCTGGGTCCAGCACCATCGCTGCGTACTTCAGCCCGAACGCCTCCTGCTTCGCGCCGCGCAGGGCGTCGGCGGAGGAGCCCACCAGCACCGTCTCGTGGCCCGGCGCCACCGCGGGACCCGAGCCCACCAGCGCCGGGTCGTCACCCGGCACGTCCGACAACACGAGGTTCAGGAACACGCCCCGGGTGGCGCGCGCCAGGCCCCCGCCCTTGAGCGCCGACCGCTGCCGCCGGCGGTCGTTGATCACGTCGATCGGCACCCCTTCGCGCAGCCAGGTGCCGGTCTCCGCCTGCAGCGTCTCGAGGGTGACCCCTTCCCGCAGCACCTCGGCCAGCGCCGAAGCGCCCCCCGACCAGACGCCCAGGAGCCGCGTCCCCGGGGGCACGGCCCGCACGGTGTCCAGCAGGGCGCGGCCGGCCGCCAGCGAGCGGAGCCCGGGCACGGGGTGCTCCCCCACCAACACGCGGATGGCGGGCGGGAGGGACGGCGCCGCCGCCGGGTCCTGCACCACGATGCAGCCGTGCGTGATCGCCGACCCGAGGACACGCACCGCGCCGGCCGCCATCGCGCCTGCGGCCTTGCCCGCCCCCACCAGCACCACCGGCCCCGCGACCGGGTGCGCCCGCAGCCAAGCCTCCACCCGCGACACCGGGTCCACGGCCCGCAGCGCGGCGGCGTGGATGGCGAGGGCGTCTCCCCGGAGCTGCTCGAGGTTGGTCACAGGGCCCCCGCGATCTCGTCCGCGGCCACGTAGGCGAACGCCATGATGGTCAGGCTCGGGTCCACCGACGGCGGCGACGGGAACACCGACGGGTCGGAGATGTAGAGGTTGTCGGTGTCGTGCACGCGGTGGTCGTACCCCACGACGGAGTCGGACGGATCGCGTCCCATGCGGGCGCCACCGCCCGGGTGCGGGGCAGCGAGGACGTTGCGCGCCGGCCGCAGATCGAGCCCGGCCACCGCCGCGTCCACCCCGTCGGGGGAGGTGAGGCGTGTGTCCGCCGCGTCGCCGAACATCACCTCGCGCGCGCCGGCGGTGAACAGCAGCTGCGCCTGCTTGCGCCACGCGTCCCGGATGCGCAGCGCGTTCTGGCCCGTGAGGGGGATGTGCAGGCGGGTCTGGCCAGCCGGCTCGAGGGTCATCCGGCCGCGCTCCACGTCGTCGATCCAGCAGATGGTGCCCCCGAGGCGAGGCAGGTCGCGCATCACCGCGCGGTGTGCTGCCCCGAAGCCCGGGAACACCGCGGCCAGCGTGCCCGGGTGGAGCTGGTTGGCCATCAGCAGGTACCCGCCCTCGGCGTAGGCGCCGGCTGCGTCGAACCGGGCGAGCCGGAACTCCTCCACGCCCCAGGCCGCCGGGATGTTCCGCCACATCACGATGGGCTCGTCGAACCGCGCGTGCACCATCGGGCAGGGGTTCACGAACAGGTGCTCCCCGACCGTGGGGAGGCGCTGCTTGAAGCCCTGCTTCAAGAGCAGGCGCGGGGTGCCGTACCCGCCGGCGGCCAGGACTACGGCCTTCGCGTCGATGCGCACCGTGGGCCCGGAGGGCAGGCCCGTGGCGCGGTCCAGCACCTGGCAGGTGACGCCCGCCACCCGCCGGCCCTCGAAGTGCAGTCGGAACGCCTCGAGATCGGCGTAGATCCTCGCTCCGTTGGCCTCGGCGCTCGGGAGGTGCGTGACGAGCTGGCTCTGTTTGGCGTCGTATGCGCAGCCCTGCATGCAATGGCCGCTGCGGGTGCAGCCGTTGCGCGCCTGGGGCACGCGCTCCACCTTCCAGCCGAGGGTGGTGGCCGCAGCGTGGACGCGGCGGTTCATCTCGTTGACGTAGCTGTCGTCGGCCGGGTGGACGGACAGGTCGCGCTCGAGGCGCTCGAAGTGGGGGCGCAGTCGCTCCGCCGAGTGCCCCTGGAGCCCGTAGCCGTCCTCCCAGAGGGCGAGCCGGTCGGCGGGCAACCGGTAGCTGTCGGCCCAGTAGTGGACGCTGGCGCCGCCGACGTTGTTCCCGAAGGTGAGGGAGACGCCGCCGTCGTCGCTCGTGTCGAGCCCGCGCCCGCCGTCGATCTTGGCGAGCATGTTGGCCTCGCGCTGATCGAAGTCCTCGCGGGTCCAGTAGGCGCCCCGCTCCACGAAGGTGACGGCGTGCCCGCGCTCGGCGAGCGCGTGCCCCACGGTGGCGCCGCCGCAGCCCGTCCCGATCACGAGCACGTCCGTGGTCTCGACGGTGTCGCCGGCGAAGTCGGTGCCGATGCGGATCACCCAGCCCTCCGACGCGCGTCGAGCAGGGCGCGGTACGCGAGCGAGGACGGCGGCGGGCGCGGCGTCGTCACCCAGGGGCCGTCGTACCCGAGCGCGGCCCAGGTCTCTGGGGAGGCGTAGTAGAACAGGTGGCACATCTGCTTGAGGGCGCCAGCGGCCTGCGCCACCGGGCGCGGACCCCCGACGGCCAAGGCGTCCAGCACCTCGGCGCGCGCTGCGGGCGGGAGGGTCGACAGGCGGCTGCCGCGACCCGACAACACCGGCCAGTACTCGAGGGCGGAGATCGCGGAGCGGAGGTCCTCGCGGAGCTCGGGCGACATCGACCACAGCTCCTCGTCGATCCGCTGCGGCACGCCCACGTCCACCCCCGCGGGCAGGTCGCCGTCGGCCGGGAGCAGCGCCTCGACGATGGCACGCACGATCGCGAGCTCCTTCGCGGTGGTCGCGATCGGCACCTCGCCGCCGGGCAACCCGTACCCGGTGGTCAGGCGCACGGCGGTGGCTCCGCCCGCGAGGAGCAGGGCGCCACCGAGCCCGAACAGGACCGTGCGTCTGCGGATCAGGACGCCTCCTGGTACGAACGTAGCGACTCCGGGACCCGATGGCACCCGGCGGTCACCACGGGCCCAGCGCCGCCCCCATCGCGCGCCCCTCGGGCACCGGCCAGGACCGCCGGAAGGTGACGCGACGCCGCGGGATCGCGTGGACGTCCGCCGGGAGCTGGTGCAACAGGTGCAGGGAGGGGTGCACGACCCGCAGCGCCGCGTCGCCCTCGAGGGCGCGGAGCCACGCGAACGGCAACGCCGAGCCCGGCTCGAGCGCGGGGAGCAGGTCGCGCAACACGGCGGTGCAGTTCCGCCGCCAGGGGACGTAGCGCTCGGGCAGGTCGCCGTTGGCGCGGAAGGTCTCGCGCTGCGCCCGGTACCACTGGTCCGCGGCGACGGACAGCGCGGAGAGCGCGTCGGGAGGCAGGTCGAGCCACACCTCCCACAGCTCCCGGTTCTCGCGGGCGAGGTCGCCGAACCAGCCCGCGTCCACCGGGTGCACGTTGCGGAACAACACGAGCGCGCCCCGCTGCGTGGCGAGGTACGGCCCGTCCACCCACGGCTCCCCGGCGTGTTCGCGCCGCAGCAGGTCCTCGTTCCAATCGCCCAGGCGGTAGGTCTCGTACTCGAGGTCGGACACCGCGCCGTCCACGCAGGCGACGATGCGCAGCGAAGCGTGCCCCCACACGAGGGTGCCCCCCTTGCGCGAGCTGACCACCATCGCCGCCCCGAGCACGCGGTCGGGTGCGTCACCGCAGGACACCGCAGCGGTCACGGGCCACGTGCCCTCCCCCGCGGACAGCGGGCTCGCGTCGACGAAGTACGTGGGGAGCGGCAGCGGTGCCTCGCGCCACGCAGGTACCCTGGAACTGCCCGCTGCGGGTGGGGTCGGAGGGTGGATGCTCTGGGTCCTGGTCACTGCGTCCGCCGCGCCCCCGACCGGGGTCGCTTTGTGTGGCGAGGACGTCGCGTGTGTCGATCGCGTCGTCGAAGCGGCGTGGGGGGCAGTGCCGGACGCTGCCTTCGTGGAGATCTGCGATCAGGCGCTCGCCGCGTTCCCCGAAGCGCCGGCGGCGGTCGGGTGGTGGACCCGCTCGGGTGAGCTCCTGTACCAGCGGGGCGAGTTCGCCGCCGCGCGGACCCGGCTCGAGCGTGCGGTCCTCCTTCCGTCCGGCCCGGGCACGGAGCGTGCGGCGATGCTCCTCCTCGACACGCTGAACCAGCTCGAGGACCTGGTGGGCATGGAGGAGACCGCTGCTTCGCTCCTGGCGCGCGGAGGTTGGCGGTCCGACACCGCGCGGACCCTCCGGGTGGTCCAGGAGGCCGCCGCGACGAAGCGGGCGTCGATCATCGAGGACCCCGCAGCCGCTGCAGCCGCCTGGCTCTCGGTCGCCGAGCGGTCCCCGGGCGGCCGCGACACGCCGACGGCGCTGCAGAACGCAGCGTTCCAACTGGAGCGCCTCGGCCAGTTCGGGCGCGCCGTCGAGGTTCGTGCCCGGTTGCTCGGGAGCGAGTCGGCGCTCGATCCGAGACTGTTGGCGGCAAACCGACAGTCGCTGGCGTTCGATCTCGTCCACCTCGGCCGCGAGCCCGAGGCCGCCGCCCAGTTCGAAGCCCTGCACGACCGGTTGCGTGCCCTCGGCTCGGGTGACACCCCAGAAGCACGTGACGCGCTGATCAACGCCGCGTACCTGTACGAACAGCTGGGCGAGCGCGACCACGCGCGCGACCTGTACCGCGCGTACCTCCGCCGGTACCCGGACGGGCTCGACGCAGGGCGGGCGAGGGACCGCGGTGAGGCCCTGGCGCGCTGACGCGGGATAGCTGGGCGGGCGGAGGCGACATGGTCCTGTGGTGGGTGGCGGCGGCGTGGGCCGGGAAGTGGGACAACCAGCCGTCGGACGTCGTCGTGACGAAGGTGGTGCCGAAGACCCAGGCCGAGGTGCAGGCCGTCGTGGGCGATTGGCGAGGCTGGGAGCGCATCTTCACGTGCGCCTCCGAGTGGGAGCACCAGGCGCGGTCGACCGGCGTGGACGCCCGCGCCAAAGCGCTCTACCGCATCGGGCCCCTCCGGCGCCGGCTCGTGGGCGTGGTGCGCAAGGACACCCCGGGCCTCGTCGTGGAGCTCGAGACCGAGGGAAAGAAGGGCTGGTTCACCCAGATCACGTTCGGCGACGCCCCCGCCGGCTCCACCGAGGTCACCGTGAAGACCCCGCTCACCGCGCCGAAGTGGCCGGTCACCGGTGTGTTCTTCAAGAAGGTGAAGCCCGCGTGGGAGTCCTGCTACGTCGAGGCGCTCGGCAAACTCTGAGGCCCGTGTTCGGACGCCGGGGTTGCGCGACCCGGTGCGCCGCGCCACAGTTCGTGCGCGTGACGGGCGCGAGTGGAGGAGCGACATGGGTTCGACAGAGTTGATCGGGGTCCTGGTCGGCGTGGCCGGGCTCCTGTTGTTCGGCCTCGTCTTCGTCGTCGGACTCCTGGCCGTGTACCTCGTGTTCTTCCGCAAGCGCACGCCCGCCGGCCCCACGCGCGAGGAGATGCTCCGCGACCTCGGGTACACCCCGGGGAGCGCGCAGAAGACGTGGTCCCGGTCGTTCCAGGGCTCCCAGCTCGTGTTCTCGGAGGCGTCCGGCTGGAAGTGGACCGTTCGCCTGCCGCGGTACAACACCCTCACGTTGCACGTCGAGGAGCGCGAAGGCGGCGCGACGCCCGAAGGCCGCGCGTTCGAAGCCGAGAAGCCCCTCCTCGACCGGCGGTTCCTGTTCGCTGCCGGCAGCCCGGGACCCCAGACCGTCGCGCTGGTCGCGATGGCCGGCGTCACCCGCGCGCTCACCGAGATGAAGTTCGTGTCGCTGCAGCTCTCGGGCGACGAGCTCGTGATCTCCGACCCGCGCCGGGAGAACCTCGGCGTGCCCCCGAACAGCCCCGAGGCCATCGAGGCCGAGCGCGCGGCGCACCTCAACGTCATCGCGCTCGTCACGGCGCTGTTCGACGTGATGTTCTCGAAGCTCACCGGCACGATCATGCCGGAGTTCCGCTGATCCTCTGGCTCGCCGCCTGCGGCCCGGGCCCGAACCCGCTCGCGGGCGACCACCCGGTCCCGGCGTGACGACGGCCGACGGCTCTACCTCCCCTCCGTGCGCCTCGACGGCGCGTTCGCGGGTGGCACCGACCTCCGCCTGACGAGCGCGGACGAGCTCGAGGTCACGTTCGTGCGGTTCGTTCCCGACCCATAGTCCCTACTCGCCGGTCCACCGGCGCGACGGAACGCCGAGCGGCCAGGCGCTCACCAGCGACCCCCGCTCTGGGTGGGCCAGGTACAACGTGTGGTCGTCCCACGCCCCCACCCCGTCGCCCCACGCGGCCCCGTGGACGTGATCCTCGGCTGCCAGCTCGGCCAGCGTGGTGACCGTACCGTCCGGGGTGATTCGGTACACGCCCGTACCGAAGAACGTGGTCACCAGGAGGTTCCCGCACGCGTCGACCACCAGCACGTCGTGCACCCACCCGGGTGTGCGGGCGAAGGGTCGGATCGTCGCGACCTGCAGGTCCTCGTCGAGGTCGACGACGAACACCTGTCCGTCACTGCGGCGGGTGCCGACGTACAGCTTGCGGCCCGAAGGATCGAAGTCGGCGACCCGCGGCAACACCTCGTCGGGGAAGGTGACCAGCACCTCCGAGCCGAGGTCGCCGGGATCGACCCGGAGCACCGTGTTGTCGGTGGTGGCATAGACGAGCCCGTCGGGGCCGACCACCACCCCGTATGCGCCGATCCCCGCCATCAGCACGGTGGTCCCCCCGGCGGGAGACACGCGCAGCAGGCTCCTCGAGCCCTGGTTGTGCTCGGTGACCACGAGGCTGCCGTCCTCCACGAACCCCATGCCGCCGCGCGAGACGACCCCAGGGACCCACGGCTCCGCCTCGGTCGGGCTCGTGGCGCGGATCAGCACGTTCTCGTCCCACCCCACGAGGGCGTCGCCCCGCACCGCCATGCCGCGGTTGGCGCGGGGGGCCGCGAGGAACGGGCCCAGCGTGAACGAAGGAGCGGGTGCGCTGCAGAACGCAGGCTGCGCCGGAGGAGCGCCCGGCGCGTCCACGCAGGCGAGCGCGGACACCAGGACCAGCCCTACTCGTGCCATTCGCCGTTCTTCACCACCGCATGGATCTTCACGGAGTTGTGCAGGTCCACCAGCGGGTCGGCGTCGAGGATCACGAGGTCTGCGAGCTTGCCGACCTCCACCGTCCCCAGCTGCTGGTCGAGCCCGAGGTACCGCGCGCCGTCGATCGTGGCTGCCTGCAAGGCTTCGAGCGGGGTCATCGCGCCCGGCCCTCCCAGGCCCCACAGCTCCCAGTGCACCCCCAGGCCCTGCAGCTCCCCGTGCGCGCCGAGCGTGACGTGCACCCCGTCCCGGCGCATCCGGGCCGCGTCCGCCGCCGTCGACTGGAATCGCCAGTCCTCGGGCTGCACCAGGAGCGGCAGCCGCCACGCCGTCGCGTCGAGCGAGCGGTTCGGGAAGTGCCGGCGCAGGCGCTCGTCGTTCACCGGGTTGTCGCGCTGGTACTCGAACCACTTGCCCGACAGGCCGCCGTACGCCACCTGGAGCGTGGGTGTGTAGAACGTCCCGAAGCCGTCGCCGCCCTTCGTGGCGCCGGCCCACAGCTGGCGCACGTCGGCGTACAGCGGCGTCTCGGGGAGCGCGTGCTCCACGGCGTGGAAGCCGTCCACCACCATGCCCAGGTTCTGCCAGGTGTCGCCGCCGCCTTCGGGCACACACAACACCTGCTCCGCGTTGCAGGCCTCGACGTACCACTGCCGGCGCTCGCGCTGGCTCTGCTGGTACACCTTCACGCTGGTGGCGCCCACCAGCTTGAGCCGGCGGACGTGGGCGATGGCGGCCTCCGGGGTCTCGGTCTTCGCGCCGTCCGCTGCGAGGGCCCCGTACAACACCGCGCCCGTGGAGTACACGCGGGGACCCTGCTCGAGCCCCGCCTCGACGCGCTCCGCCTGCGTGAACGACAGGTCGGTGATCGTCGACGGGTCGTGCACCGTGGTGACGCCGTGGTCGAGCGCCACGAGGTAGCGCCACTCCTGCTCCGGCAGGATGTCGGCCGACGAGAAGTGCAGGTGGGCGTGGACGTCGACGAGCCCGGGGATCACGGTCTTGCCGCGCAGATCGCGCACGGTGGCGCCCGGGCGGGTGGCGCCCGCGCCGATCTCCACGATGCGGTCGCGCTCGATCACCACGTTCACGTCGTCGAGCACGGCGTCTCCGGCCATCGGGATCACGCGGACGTGCTCCAGCACGACCGTACCGGTGGGCCGCGCCCGGGGCAGGGTGACCTCGACGGGCGTCGACACTGTGCCGGAGTGTTCGGCGAACGGGTCCACTGCCTCGTCCTCCTCGCCCTCCTGCTTCCAGAGCTCGGACACCGCGAGCTGCTTGATCACCGGGCCCTCGACCCAGGTGACGGCAGCGCTGTCCGGGGTGAACGCGAGCCAGTCGCCCACGATGGGCGTGACGCGTTCGTCGGGCAGGCTGGCGGTCTCGAGACCCAGCGGGAACGGCGGGAGCGCCACCACGTGCAGCTGGTGGTCGAGCTTGAAGGCCACGCGCGACAGATCGGGGGCCACCACGGCCTCCTCGGCCTCCCCGAGGGTGAGGTGGTCGCGCCGATCGGTGCCGTCGAGCGCCATGGACACGAGCACTGCGGTGGCCGGCACCCGCGACTCCTCCGACCGCCAGTCGATCATCCACAACCGGCCGCCGAGCAGGTGCAGGTGCGGGTTGCGGCTGACCCCGGGCGCGTCGAGCGTGGTCACGGTGCGCGCGGTCCAGCCCCGCTTCGCGCGCTCGAGCAGCACCACCTCGTACCACTGCTGCGAGGCGAGATCGGGCTCGTCCGCGCCGCCGCCGGCCCGCAGCACCACGAGGCTGTTCCCGTCCGGGGCCCAGCTCGGGTTCGTGAGCTGGCCCGTCACGGGGAGCTTCTCGGTGCGACCGTTGGCGGAGGTGAGGTTCAGGGCGCCGCCGTCCGCGTCGTCCCAGCTGGTCCACGCCAGCACCTTGCCGTCCGGGCTCCAGGCGGGTGCGTACCCCGTGCCCTCGGAGCGGCGGGTGACGCGGCCGGCAGCGTCGCGGACCCACAACACCCCCATCGCGGAGAAGGCCCACTCCCCGCGCGCCGACACGGTGGGCCACCGCAGCACCTTCGCGGTCACCACGTCGGGGATGGGGCGCGCCCACCGCGTGCTGTCGCGCATCCGGTAGTCGCCGGAGACCTGGAACGGGATCGGGGTCCTGGCGCCCGTGGTGGGGTCGAACACCCACAACCTGCCGCCCACCCAGCCCACGAGGCGGCCGTCGGCGGTGAAGTCGAACCGCGGGTACGTGCCGTGGAGCGCGAACGCCTCGAGCTCGTCGGGCGACAGGTCGTCGGCGAGCACGCGGCGGCGGCCGGTGGCCAGGTCCATGACCTCGAGCAGGGTCTTCGCGCGGTCGCGGGACACGAAGTACAGCGAGCGGCCGTCCGGCGAGACCATCGGGTGGCTCGCGGAGCCTGCGCCCCACGCGATCGGGCGCACGTCGCCGGTGCGGCGGTCCAGGCGCTGTACGTCCCAGAGCCCCTGCACGGCGCTCTGGTCGTACTCGAACCGGCCGTGGCGGCTGGCGAACCACACGTACGGCCCTTGTACGAAGGGCTCGGCGGCGTGGGGGTGGTCGTCTTTGGTGGTGAGCGCGAACCCGTCGCCGCCCTGCAGGTGGCGGGCCCACAGCTCGGTGACGCCGATGCTGCGCGTGTCGACGGTGCGCCGGCGGTACACGAGGTACGGTCCGGCGTCGTCCCACACGGGCTCGGTGCACCGGGCCTCCTCCTCCTCGGTGAAGGGGACGGGGTCGGTCCCGTCGGCGTTCATGAGCCAGATGTTCTCGTTGCCGCCGCGATCGGACACGAACGCGAGCCGCTTGCCGTCGGGCGAGAACGCGGGCTGGCCATCCCACGCGGCCCCGGAGGTGAGGCGGGTGGCGGTGCCTCCGGTGAGGGGCACGGACCACAGGTCGCCGAGGAGGTCGAACACGACGGTGTCGCCGTAAACGGTGACGGACATCCAGGTGCCCTCGTCGGTGTCGATCCGCACGGTGTGGACAGCGCCGTGGGGGTCGTCGACCTTCCACTCGGGGGCGTCGGCGTCGGCCTCCGCGTCGGCGGCGAAGGTGGTGGGCGCGAGAAGGAACACGAGGGGGAGGGTGGGCATGGCGCCCGCTATCCAGCACCTCCGGACCTGGGAAGCGGGGACGCTGCTCGCCGCCATGCGACCCCGGTCAGCCGGCGAGCCGCCGGGGCATCGGAACCACGCCGTACGCTGCATGCGCGATCGGTCCCGGGTCGTCGTCACCCTCGAGCCGATCGGCCAGATCGGCCAGGGTCCCGTAGAGATCCCCGGCGTGGCCGATCACGAGCGCCGTGTCCCCCAGCGGGACCGGGACGGTGGCCAGGCCGCGGAGCAGCTGGCGCACCGCCGGCCCACAGACGAGGGACTCCCCCTCGACGCACACCACCACGAGCTGCTCGTCGCGGAAGCGGGCGATCCACCCGCGGAGCGACCCACCGTCGCCGGGCTCGTCGCCGACGAGGTGCTCGAACCCCCTAGGTGGGTGCTGCTGGTGGGAGTCGCGGGCGTCGGTCAGGTGCCCGTCGGGGTCGATCCAGAACAGGAGCTCCGGTCGGGTGTGGGTCACCTCGCGGATCGCGCGCTGGCGGCCGCGGTACTCTGCAGCCAGGAACGGCAGCCGCTCCGCTGCGACCTCGCGTGGCACCGACCCGACCGTCACCAGGGCCCTCAGGGCCAGATGCGCTCCACGAACGCCGCCACGTCGGCCTCACCGAGCCCGGCCTCCTCGGGGAGCCGCACCGTGACGCGGTCTCCGTCGAGCGAGACCAGCCCGTCCGCGCCCACTGCGCGGGTGACGAACGCGCGGAGCTCGGCGTCGTGCAGCAGCGCGCGCGTCGCCTCCGGGGTGTCGGTCCGGGCGCACACCACGTCGTCGAACGCCGGGTCGCCGAACACGAGGTCGCCCCACACCAGCTTCTCGAGGGCGCTCCGGAGGGACTCGCGGCTGAACACGAACCGCGGCGTCGCGGGCCGCGGCAACGTGATCACGTAGGTGGTGGCGCGCGCCGCCGTGGTGGCGAACACGACCCCGCCGAGCCGCAGCGACGCGTCGCGTAGCCCCTTGGTCCGCTCCACCTGCCCGCCGCGGGCCTCGATCGCCTGGAACGCCGCCGAACCCACGTCAGGCCGCCAGGAGCGCGGCGCGACCCGGCGTGACCACGTCGCGCACGATCTGCTCCACCGCTGCGCGCACGAGCCCGGCGTCCGGCACCCCGCGACCCACGGCGGCCGACGACCGCGCGAGTCCCGTCGGGGCCGCGATGCCTGCAGAGGACCGCGCAACCGCGCGCTTCACCCGGGCGCCGCCCACCTCGACGGCCCACGCCACGAGGTCCCACGACAGCTCCGCGTGGCGCGACTCGTCAGCCAGGATCTCCGCCACCACGCGCCGCACCTCCGGATCGGTCGCGCCCGCCAGCTGGGCCGCGGCGACGCCCACGGAGCCCGTCTCGCCGAGGCAGCCCTCGCGCCAGGCCTCGACCGCGAGCCGGGTGAGGCTCTTCTTCGATCGACCGGCAGGGACGGGCAGGCGCCCGGGGCCCACCGGTGCACCGCCGAACCGGGCCGCCAACGCGAAGCAGGCCTCCGCGTGCCGGACCTCGTCGCGCAGCGCAGCGCCCGCGCGATCCACCAGGGACGCCGGCGCCCCGAGCCGCAGCAGATCCAGCACGAGCTGGCCGAACGCCGCCACCGACGCGTGCTCGAGCTGGCCCTGGCGCGCCCACCACGCCGCCGCCTCCGGGTCGACCTCCGCGGGCCCACCCGACGCCGACGCCCAGTCGCTCCGGGCCTCGAGGGGCGCGACACACGGCGCGCCGTCCACCAGGACCGGCCGGCCGATGGTGCAGTCCTCGCCGGGGTGATCGATGTACGCGGCCTCGTAGCAGCACCGGTTGGTGACTGCGGCCGTGTCGGCCACCCCCGAGTCTCCCGGCGAGTTCCATCCGCCGTAGCCCGTGTACACGACGTCCTCGCTCGACACGAAGGCGCCCGTGGCGACCACCTCGCGCACGGGGCTCTCGCAGGTGGTGTCGCCGACCAGCTCCGCGCGCGCTCCGGCCTCGTCGGGGCAGGTGTCGCCCTGGGGCACGCCGAGGCACGCCACGTCGTCGAGCGCGGGGGTGCCGGTGTCCGAGTCCTTGGTGCCGATGCCCGTGCACCCGGCGGCGAGCACGGCCGCCACCACGTAGTCGAGCCGCATACCGATCCGCATTCCGAACTCCCTCCGTGCCGCCTCCATCCTACCCGGGCCCGTCAGGGCTTGCCGGCGTGTGTACAGGGTTCGCCCCCGCACACGTCGATGACCTCCCCGGTGCGCAGGAAGCGCACGAGCTGGTCCTGCGCCGGTTCCCACTGCCGCAGCCAGCCGTGGGTGTCGCCTTCGTCGGGCTGCGTGGGGTCTCCGTCCGGGGGATCGAGCGGCGTCGGGTCGTCCGGGATGCCGAAGTCCACCTCGACGACCGCGGCGCCGGGGCGCGCCGGGTACGGGGCCTCGGGGAGGAGCTGCACCGGCCGGACGGTGGGGGTCAGGAGCGTGGCGCCGGCGGTGCGCGCGCTCAGGAAGCTGGCCTCGTTCAGGACCTGGCGGTCCTCCTTCGCCACGTGGAACAGGACCTCCTTCTGCGGGGTGCCCGGAAGCGGCGCGCCGTGCAGGTGGGCCGAGAAGCTCAGGGGGTCGGACTGGTCCCAGCCCGTGCCGAGGAGCGCCAGGAACACGGGGATCGTGTCCGGGAACGGGTACGCCACGTCCAGGACGACCGTGAACGGCTCGAAGTCCACGCTCCGCTGCAGCATCAACGGGTACGACGAGCCGGGGACCCCGAGCACGGCGCGCTCGATGTCGAGCGAGGTGGCCGCGACCAGCGTCCCCACCGAGCCCCCCTGCGAGTTCCCGTAGTACCAGACGGTGTCGGGGTCCCAGGCGAGGCCGCCGTCCCCGCGGTGCAGCGCCGGCTCGGCGTCCTCGGCGAGCGAGGTCTTGACCATCCGCTGCTGGACGAGTTGGTTGACGACGCCCTGCCACGCGAGCTCCTGCAGGTCCGGGAACCGGCCGCCTTCGGTGGCGAGCGTGCCCACCCAGGTGGTCCCGGCGAGGGTGTTCATGCCCTGCATGTCGCACGCCAGGATCGCGAAGCCGAGGCGCTGGGCCATGTCGCGCAGCCAGCCGTTGTCGGCCTCCTCCTTGCCGCCGAGCAGGCCGTGGCCGTACTGCAGCACGGGCACCGGCTCCGGGCCGTCGAAGGCCGCGTGCGGGAGCTGGAGGCGGAACGGCCACTCCTCGAAGCCGTCGGTCACGGCGGCGCCGTCGGCGTCGAACCGCACCAGCCGGAGGCCGAGCGCGTCCGCGGGCAACACCGCGGAGGGGATGCGCGCTGTGCCGTCCACGATCACGCGGATGGACGGGTGGCAGTCCGGGTCGTCGTCGCCGCCGCCGTCGCACACGAGCACGCGGTCGAGGGTGTAGTCGGGGCCCCCAGCCGGGAGGGCCGCGAACACCGCGTCGCGCACGGCGAGGAGGGGCGCGGTGGCGTCTTCGTCGGACTGGACGGGGAAGCTCCAGGCGAGCTGGAGCTCCTCGCGGGCGAAGCCTGCCGCCTCGAGCGTGGGGAACACGACGTCCTCGAAGTGGTCGCGGCGGGCGTGGACGCCCTTCCAGCGCGAGGCCTGCTGGTCGCGGAGGGGCGCGAAGGCTTCGGGCGCCTCCACCACGGCTCCGCTCGCGTCGGTGAGGCCGCGGACGCCCACCACCACCTCGTGCCCCCGGGGCAGGGCCACGGAGGGACGGATGACGAACAGCGGCGGGTCCACCTCCGGCGACATCCAGTCGCTCTCGACCCAGTGGGGCACCCGCTCGCCGGTGGTGGCGTCGACGAGCACGATGCGGGCGTCGTCGTCGAGGCTCGGGGCGAGGTCGAACGGCGGGTCGGCCGGGAACGTGGCGCCCGGGAGCTGGAAC
>JBIKWC010000455.1:0-4085 GCA_044356535.1 Myxococcota bacterium | reverse complement strand
ACACCGACACCGACACCGACACCGACACAGATTCCGACACCGACACCGACACCGACACCGACACCGACACCGACACCGACACCGACACCGACACCGACACCGACACCGACACCGACACCGACACCGACACCGACACCGACACCGGACACACCGGCGTGCCGTGCACGGAGCGGGTCTGGTTCCTGGACGGGGACGGAGACGGGGTCGGGGCGGGGTCGGCCGTGCTCGACTGTGAACAGCCCGCTGGGCACGTCGCGTCGAACACCGACTGCGACGACGCCGACCCCCTCCGCTTCCCCGGCAACCCCGAGCGCTGCGACGGGCTCGACCAGGACTGCACCACCCCCGACGACGGTCTGCAGTTCTTCACGTCCTGGCTGGACCAGGACGGCGACTTCTACGGGGACGCGGCATTCACGGTGTACGCCTGCGATCTGCCGCTCGGCTACACCAACAACGACCTCGACTGCGACGACACCAACGCGCTGCGCAACCCCCGTGCGAACCCGACCACCTGTGATGGGGTCGACACCGACTGCGATGGGGTGGTCGAGGACATCCTGGTCCCGTCGGGCGAGCCCGACCTCGCGAGCGCCGTGGCGGCCTCCGTCGACGGTGGCGTCATCTGCCTGTCGGCAGGCACGTACGGGCCCGCCGTGATCGACGGGAAGTCGCTCACCCTCCGCGGGGAACCCGGGGTGGTGATCGACGCGGGGGGGGCGCCGGTGGCGCTGTCGCTCGTCGACTCGTCCAGTCGCCTCGAGTACGTGGCCCTCACCGGCGCATCCCAGCACGGCCTCTCCGTGGTCCGCGGGGCGCCCTCCCTCGAGTTCGTCACCGCGACCGCCAACACCTGCGAGGGTGCGTGCTTGGGGGTGGGCATGTACTTCGAGGACGCTACTGCGGACGTGTTCGCGGTCGACGTGTTCTCCAACGTCGCCTCTGGCGAGACCGTGGGCGAGCTGAAGGGAGCGCTGGCCTTCGTGGGCGGAGCCGCCACGTTCGAAGCCACCTCCGTCGGTCTGAACTCCTTCTCGGCGGAGGGGGCCACGAGCGGGCTGTACACCGAGGGCGCGACCCTCGACCTGAGCGTGCTGTACGTGGTCCAGAACCGGGTGGACAGCGGCGGAGCGGGCGGGTCCGCGATGACGGTCCGGGGCGGCGATCTGTCGCTCGACGGGCTCACCGTCACCGGCAATCACACGGATGGCGGTGCCTGGACGGTGGTGCTGGCCGACGACGACCTGGCCACGTTCGACGTTCGCCACGCGCGGATCGTGGACAACACCGGAGGTCGCGCCGGCGTCTCCCTGCCCACCGGCAACCACGTGTTCTCGCAGGCGACCCTCGCGAACAACACCGCGACCGGGTTCGGGGACGGCTTCGTGTTCTCTCAGCTGGATCCTTCGGGATCCCTGTCGATCACGAACAGCATCGTCGCCTTCAACACGGCTGGTGATGGTCCGTACGGGGTCGTCGCGCTCGGGTCGTTCTCCACGGCGTACTCCGACTGGTTCGAGAGCCCGCTGGGGGGTGGCCCGTTCGCGCCGCCGCTGCCCGACCCGATCGGGACCACCGGGAACGTGGCGATCGACCCGGTGTTCCTGGGGTACTACCAGCAGCTCGATCCCGCCAGCCCGCTGGTCGACGCGGGTGACCCCACCACGTTCGACGCCGACGGCTCGCTCGCGGATCTCGGGTACTACGGCGGACGCTGAGCCCGACCGCACGTCTGTCGAGTCAGCGATGACCCTTGCGGGTCGAAGCGAACGTCCCCGCCAGCACGAGCGCCATCCCCGCCCACTCGCGCGCCGTCGGCAGCTCGCTCAGGAGCAGCGCCGCCAGGAGGGCCGCGCCCACCGGCTCCAGCAGGGTGAGCGCGGACAACGTGGAGGGCGCCACGTGCTTGACCGCCCACGCGAAGCCCTGGTGCCCCAGGAGCTGCGGGAAGGCCACGGCCGCGGCCAGGAGGCCCCACGTGCGGGCCGGGAACCCCGTCACCGGGACCTGCCCGGCGAGGGCCAGCCCGAACAACGTGAGCGCGGCCCAGCCGCAGACCAGCGCCATGTACGGGGTGGCGTCCAGGCGCTGCCGGACCCGCTGGCCCACCAGGAGGTACCCGGACCACAACAGCCCCGCAAACACCGCCAGCCCGTCGCCCCACCAGGTCGCCTCGCCTTCGTGGGTGCCCAGGAGCGCGAGCCCCGGAAACGCCACCGCGAGGCCCGCCACGAAGCGCAGGGAGGGGCGCCGACCGGACGTGAGCCACTCGAGCGCGGCGGTCCACCCTGGCGTCAGGCACACGAGCAGCGTCGAGCGCAACACGGTGGTGGCGTGGACGCTCGCGAACCACGCCCAGAAGTGCACGCCCAGCAGCGCCCCGGCGAGCGCGGACCACGCGAGGTCGCTGCGATCCGGGCGGGCCGAGCGCAAGCCGGGTGACAACACCAGCGCCGCCAGCAACGTGCGCCACGCCGCCACCGCCAGCGGGTCGGCGACCATGCCGCGAACCAGGAGCGCGGACGACGAGATCGCGAGCAGCGCCACGGTGAGCACCACCGCGACGCGGGCGCGCGACGGAGGCTGCTCGGTCGGGACCATCGGCGGCATGATACCGGTGCGCTCCCGGAGGACCCGTGCTGGCGCTGCTCTCTCCCGCCAAGAAGCTCGATCTCGCCAGGAAGATCCCAGAGGGGATCGATCCCACGACCCCGCCGCTGCTGGCCGAGGCGCGCGCGCTCCACGCGGTCGCCCGCGAGAAGTCGAAGGCCGACTGGGCGAAGCTGATGGACCTCTCGGACGACCTCGCCACCTCCACGTGGGAACGGTTCCAGGCGTTCGACGCTGCGGAGCCCGGGCGGCCGGCGCTGCTGACGTTCGCCGGAGACGTGTACGTCGGCGCGGACGCGGCGCGCTGGTCGGTCGAAGACCTCCGCTGGTCGCAGGAGCACGTCGTCATCCTGTCGGGCCTGTACGGGGTGCTGCGGCCGCTGGACGGCATGGCGCCGTACCGCCTGGAGATGGGCACGCGCCTGTCCAACCCCCGGGGCAAGGACCTCTACGCGTGGTGGAAACGGATCCTCGCGCCGGACCTGTCGGCGCGGGTGGCCGGCCACGCGGATCCCACGATCGTGAACCTCGCCAGCGACGAGTACTTCTCGGCCGTCGACCTCAAGAAGCTGACCCCGCGGGTGGTCACGCCGGTGTTCCATGACGTGAAGGACGGCAAGGCGCGGTCGCTGTTCCTGTTCGTGAAGCGGGCGCGCGGCGCGATGGTCCGGTGGATGGTGCAGCACCGGGTGGAGCGGGCGGAGGAGCTGAAGGCGGCGCAGTTCGACGGGTACCGGTTCGTGCCGGACGCCTCGACGGACGACCGGTGGGTGTTCGAGCGCCCGCAGCCGCCACCCCCGGGGCGCGCGAAGGCCTGATCAGCGGGACGGGACCGCGCGGGGACGCAGCAGCTTGCCGCTCCTCCGCTGCTCCTCCACGTGCGCGATCCAGCCGGCGGTGCGCCCGATCGCGAACAAGGCAGCGGGGCCCCCAGCTGGCAACCCGAGCGCCCGGCCCAGCACGACCAGGCCGATGTCCAGCGTGGGGTGTTCCCCGGTGGCCTCGGTCGCCAGCGCCGTGAACAGGCGGAGCGGCTCGGCTGCGGCCGGCGCACGCTCGAGGGCCCAGCGCACGAGCGCGGACGCGCGGGGGTCCCCGTCCGGGTAGAGGCGGTGGCCGAACCCCGGCACGCCATCACCGGCAGCCAGGGTGTCGGTCAACACGCGCCGCGCGGAGGCGCCGTCGACCACGGGCCGGAGCAGCCGCTCCACGCGGTCGGTGGCGCCCCCGTGCCGGGGTCCCGACAACGTCGCCAGGGCCGCCGCCACACACGAACCCGTGTCCGCGCCGGTGCTGGCGGCCACGCGCGCGGCGAACGTGCTGGCGTTGAGCTCGTGGTCGGCGCACACCACGAGCGCCCGCGAGAGGGTGGAGGCCTGGGTGGGGTCCACGCGGAGCGCGTGGGCCAGCGCCTCCCCCATCGTGGGCGCCGTGAGCGCAGCGGGCGCAGGGGACGGGCCGCACCCGGCGATCAT
>JBIKWC010000454.1:0-4087 GCA_044356535.1 Myxococcota bacterium | reverse complement strand
ATGCCACCCATCCGGCCCGGGTGGACCGTGCGCCTCACCATGGTCGACCGGTCGATGCCCACGGGTCGCAACGCGTACTTCCCGAAGTACCGGTTCAGCTACCGGAAGGGAGACACCTGGGAGGTGATCGCCCCCGAGCGGGTCCGGTACCAGGGAACGAGCATGGTCCTCACCGGGCCGTTCACGGACATGGTGACGGACGGCTACAACCTCCGCGCCGAGCGTCTCGAGACCGTCGGCCTACGCTCGCTGGCCCCGAACCTCGAGGTCGAGGCCACCTGGATCCGCCCGGTCGTGCTGCACCTCGCTGCCGGCACCGAGTCGAACGCCGCCGAGCCGATCGAGCTGCATTCGCTGCCGCGGTCGCCGTACCAGCCGGCGAGCACCTTGCCCCCGCTCGTGGGCATGAAGTTCTTCATCGGCGCGGACGTGTTCGAGAACCGCTCGCAGCGACCCGTGATGCTCGAGCTCGAGGTGTCGTTCGAGGTCGACGGTGAGCCGATCCCCGAGCCGAAGGAGCTGTACAACCTCCAGCTGACCTACCGCGCCCCCGACACCTGGCGGGTGGTCCACACCGAGGACGGCAAGTACGCGAAGTTCACGTTCGCCGACCTCGATCCGGAGGGTGCCCTCGAACCGGGGCGTCGCAAGATTCGGGTCTTCCTCGACCCGAAGGAGCAGCTCAAGGGCGTGTTCCGCTCGACGGTGGGCGTGCGGGAGACGTGCTGGTTGCGCCTCGAGCTGATGAAGGCGCAGCTCTCGCGCCAGCCAGACCCGAAGAGCGCGCCTGCCCCCATCCAGTTCAAGATCCATGCGGTCCGGCTCGGCGTCGACGGCGTGATCGGGAAGAACGTGTACGAGCAGCCCATGCCGGGGTTGAAGACCGCGACGGTCGAACACAGGCCGCACAACCGGCGGCTGTCCCGCGCGCTCGTCCGGTCCTCGGGCCGGCTGTCCGAACACCACCCGTTCGACACCTTCATCGACATCCAGGACGAAGCCGCGGGACCGGAGGGGGAGGCGACCGAGCACACGGCGCTCTACCTCAAGTTGTCCCGCCCGCTGCCCATGGGTGCGCGCCACGCCTTCACGTTCAAGTGTCGTGGAGAGACCTGGCTTCCCGGGGCCGTTTCGGTGTCGTGGGAGCAGCTCGAGGCCGTCGGACCAGGACGGATCGGTTGGCGGCGCCTCTCGCGCAGCGAGGACGAGGAGCGGACCTACCGCCTCGACCGCTCGGGTGTGTTGTCCTTCGAGTACGCGGATCCGGTCCGGAGCCCGGCGGAGCACGGGACGTGGTTGCGCGCGCTGTTCCGGTCGCCGAAGGACACCGAGTTGCCCGCGCTGCCCCCGATCTCGCACCTGATGATGAACACCGTGGACGGGGTCAACCTCCACGAGTTCCGAATGGAGAAGTTCTCCGGGCTCGGGGTGCCCCACCAGAACATCAAGCTGCGCCGGTCGCCGATGTTCCTCCACAGCGAGGAGGAGTCGTACACGTCGCTCGCGAACCCAGATCAGTTCCCCGACATCCGCGTGTACGTGATCGAGGAGGATGGGGAGCGCCGCGAATGGCGCCGCGCCCCTGGAAACTCGCTCCTCACAGCGTCGAAGGACGACCGGGTGTTCATCGTGGACGCCGTGGAGGCGACGCTCACGTTCGGCAACGGGATCCGCGGGAAGATCGCCCCGGTCGGGACCTACAACGTGCTGATCGAGGTCTACCACGTGGTGCCCGGCGACGCCGGGAACGTCGCTGCGCGCAAGGTCGTCGTCCCGGAGGGCTTCGGCGACGTGGTGTACGTCGACAACTTCCTGCCGGCGACCGGCGGTCGCAACGCAGAGTCGATCGACGAGATCATCCGTCGCGCACCCTCCATCCTGACGAGCCGGGATCGGGCGGTCACGCGGATGGACTTCGAGGTCATCGCGAAGGAGGCTTCGAACGAGGTCGCCCGCGCAGCCTGCGAAGGCAAGATGACGAACGACGGGGAGATCGAGATCGTCATCCTGCCGAAGCGCAGGGACATCGAGCTCATCCCGGACCCGTTCCTCGCGACCGGCCTCAAGGAGCACGTCCAGCGGCACCTCGCGAGGCGGTGCCTCGTCAACGTGCAGCCCATCGTGCGCCTCGCGAACTTCCAGCCGGTCGACGTCACGATGACCGTCCGCCTCCGGCCCAACGCGAACTTCGTGCACGTCCGCGAGCTCGCGAAGAACTGGATCCGCCGCTTCCTGGACCCGTACGTGGGCGGGCTCGACGGGAGCGGCTGGCCGTTCCGCGGGACGTTGTACGCCCAGGACTTCGGCCGCATGGTCTCCGACATCCCCGAGGTCCGCCACGTCGTGGACGTGCAGGTGCACGCCGTCACGCCGGTGGTGCCCACCATCTCCCACACGTCCTCGGCGCACGTCGTTCCCTGGGACCCGCGCAACACCACGCCCGGCTGGGAGACCGGGGAGGGGAGCAAGACCTTGATCCTCGATCGGGATCTGTTCGTGCTGCGCTACGTGCGGGTCATCAGCGAGGAGGGCGAGTCGTGAGGCGCCGTCGGCTCCCTGCGCGACGCGGCCTGCCGGGCCCTGGGGTCCGGCAACCCGGCACCGCCCTCGCCATCCGCAACACCACCGCGCTCGCGGTGCACGAGAGCACGGCAGACACGCGCTACCTCGAGCAGGTCGTGTCGATCCAGTTCCCCGTCCACGCTGCCCAGGAGTTCCTGAAGCGGACGATGGCGAACCTCGTCACCCTCAAGCTCGTCGAGGCGCGGCGCGGCGAGAACGTGGCCGTGGTGCGCGAGGTCGAGATCCTCCACGCGAACAGCGGGGAGCGGACCGTCATCCGTGGCGAGCGGGTCTTGGCGAACGGCCAGCCGGCGAGCTTCTTCGTACCCGACCACCTGGTGACGGTGCGGACGGTCGTCGAAGGCGCGCGGGCGCGGAGCCGGAACCTGGGGGCAGAAGACGAGATCGTCCTGCACATCCCGGTCCGCGGCTACCTCCGCTTCCTCCCCGGGATCTTCCAGGGGGAGGGACCGGTGTCGGCCCGCGAGGTCGTGCGGCAGCGGGACAACGCGCTCGCCCGGTACCGCGGTGGAGAGCTGCCCCTCGAGGAGGCCGAGGAGTACGACCTCGACGAGGACCCGATCCGCCGGATGCTGTTCGTCTACCAGCACCTGATGACCACCGTGACCGATCGGATCGATCGGCTGGTGGAGCTCACCGACCCGCTCCTGGCCGAGCCGAAGTTCCTCCCCTGGCTGGCCAGCTGGGTCGGGTGGGAGCTCGACCAGAGCCTCCCCGTCCACCAGCAGCGCGAGCTCGTCCGCCGCCTGATCCGGTTGATGCGGACCCGGGGAACGCGGCTCGGCATCGAGGAGATCGTCCGCGTCCTGACCTCGGCCCCGGTCCGCGTGGAGGAGCGTGCGGTTCCCCGTCCCGCCGTGCTCGGCAAGGCCCACCTCAACGGCGGTGCTGGGACGGTCGTCGACCGGTACCACCGCAACAACCCACCCGGCGCCTACCTCTTCTCCCCCCCTGGAGCCGCCGAGGAGGCCCGGCGCCCCACGTCGTTCTTCGCCATCAAGCTCGAGCCCCGCGACCGGTTCCAGGCGCGGTTCGGCGAGCGCGCTGCCCAGGTGCTGCGCGGCATCGTGAAGGTCGTGAGCGACGAGAAGCCCTCCCACATCCAGTTCACCATCCGCTTCGACGAGCGCCGCTGACGCGACCGTCCCGCTCCAGTCCCGAGGAACTCCATGGCAGCCTTCGACCGTCCCCTCCAGCGCCTCAACGCCTTCGAGGGCCTGTGCCTCACCGCGCAGGACCTGCAGGACGAGCAGCAGTACCACCGCCGCGCCCTCCACCGGCACTCGCTGTTCTTGCACGGGTTCGGGGTCGTGCAGGGGCTGCAGGTGGAGCTCGAGCAGCGGAAGAAGAAGTACACCGCCGTGATCAAGGCCGGCTACGGCATCACGCGCGACGGGCAGGGGGTGCACCTCCGCCAGGACGTGTTGGTGCCGCTCGAGGTGCCCAAGCAGGACGGCGAGTATCTGCTGTGGCTGTTCCACACGGAGCGCGCCGACCCGGAGGC
>JBIKWC010000197.1:0-14215 GCA_044356535.1 Myxococcota bacterium | reverse complement strand
GCCATGGACACGCTCCTCGCCGACGGGTCGATCGAGGCGTGCGACGTGCGGATCCACGACGCGACCCCGAACCTGAGCTTCGTGGAGCTGTCGCTCGTGGGGTCGGGAGAGGCCAGCCGCGAATAGTCCAGCCGCGAACAGGCCAGCCGCGAGTAGCGCCTACCAGATCCCGAAGAACAGCAGGAAGCTGTCGAGCAGGCCGAGGACGAGGAGGCTGCCACCCACCATCGGGGCAGACGCCACCGCGCCGATGATCGGGGCGGCCGCCGCGATGATGGTGAGGTTCTCGGCCATGGAGGAGCGGTCTTCGCTCGGGTCGAGCATACGCTTGGACATTGGAACCCCGGGCGCCAGAGGCGCGAAGTGTTCGTACAGGAGGGGAACGTTATCCCGCGGCCGGGGGTGTGGCGTGCACGTTCGGTGGCTGGACGGCGAGCAGGTGGTGGTGGGCACGATCTACGGCATCGGACGCAACTACGTGTTGCACGCGAAGGAGCTCGGGAACGCAGTCCCCACCGAGCCCGTGGTGTTCCTGAAGGCGCGGACCTCGCTCCGCGGCCTGGCGCCTGCGCCCCTCGCGTTCGACGAGGCGTTCCACCACGAGGTGGAGCTCGTGTTGTTGCTGGGCTCCGCGGTGCCGCTCGGCGGTGACCCCGGCTGGAGCGCGGTCGCCGGGGTGACGGTGGGCCTCGATCTCACGCGGCGCGAGGTCCAGCAGCGGTGCAAGGAGCAGGGCCTGCCCTGGGTCGCCGCCAAGAGCTTCGCGGGCGCCGCCGTGGTGGCCCCGTTCCTCCCCCTGGCCTCGCTCGGAGGCACGGCGCCCCTCTCGTTCGACCTCGCCGTGAACGGGGTGGAGCGCCAGGTGGGGGACCCGGCGGAGATGTCGTTCGACGTCCCGGCGCTGCTCCGGTACCTGGCCTCGCTCGCGCCACTGGCGCCCGGAGACCTCGTGTACACCGGGACCCCCGCTGGCGTCGGGCCGATCCGCCAGGGTGACGTGTTCCGGATGCGGCTGCGTGCGCCAGGCGGCGCCTGGACGTTCGACGGCGCGCTGTAGGGTAGACTGCGCCCCCAGGAGGAGACACATGCACCTGATGATGTTGGTGATGCCGTTCGGTGGTGGACTTTCGACCGTTTTCGAGCCCGTGGCCCACGCTGCGGACTCCGGGAAGCGCGGCGGTCCGGCCAAGGGCAAGAAGGGCAAGGGCAAAGGTGGCGACAACGACGGCGTCGGCCCCTTCAAGAAGAAGGACTACCCGATGGCCGAGCGCCAGCGCCCGCTCGTGTTGCCGAAGAACATGGGTGAGGTGGTCCCGAGCCTGGGCTTCAACCGGCTCGCGCTGGGTGGGGAGCTCGACCCGGTCGATGTCGTCCCGCTCGGGCTGGCCTTCAACTACGGGCTCGCGAACGTGGTCGAGTTCGGCGTGTCGACCGGCATCACGCTGTCCCCCGAGGTGGCCTTCTCGAACAACCTCACGCTGCAGGGTCACTACCTCGCGTACGACTCGAAGCTCCTGGACTTCGCCCCCGGCCTCGTGATCCCGTTGAACTTCGGGGACGCGGTCGGCATCGGCATCGCGGTCGACCTGTCCACGCGGTACCTCATCCCGGACTCGAAGTTCTTCCTGCGCTTCGGGGACGGCGCGATCCCGCTCGGGGTCAGCCCGGACTTCACGCTCGGCCTCAACGTCAACGGCGGCGTCGGCTACCAGGCGACCAAGCAGTTCGTGGGCACGCTCGATCTGCAGCCCATCGCGATCACGCTCGCCCCGGAGGCGAACGCGACGGGCCTGTGGGACTACGTGTCGATGACGCTCGGCGGCCAGTACACGTTCACGCGCAACGCCGACGCGGGCCTGAACCTGTCGTACTTCAACACGTGGGCAGGAGAGGACGGGTACGGGCTCGGGATCACCGGGTACGGTCGCTTCCGCTTCTGACATGGGCGTCGCCCTCGGACCGTTCTGGCTCGCCCGCCGGCTCGCTGCCGGTCGGACCGGAGAGGTCTGGCAGGGCGTACACCGGCGCGACTCCGTCCAGGTGGCGGTGAAGCTGTTGACCCTCGGTCCCCAGTCGCGGGACGCCAAGGAGCTCTTCACCCGCGAGGTCGGCATCCTGGCTGGCCTCGACCACCCGAACATCGTGCGGATCTGGGACCACGGCGTGGTTCCCGATCCGGTGCCGGAGGGGCTCGGCGTCGAGGCGGGCTCCCCGTACCTCGTCATGGAGCAGGGCCGCGCCACGCTCGGTGACCGCAAGGACGCGATGCCGTGGTCGAGCGTGCGGCGGGTCGCGATCGACCTGCTGACGGCGCTGGCGCACGCCCACGCGCACCGCGTGCTCCACCGCGACATCAAGCCCGCCAACGTGTTGTTGTGTCCGGCGGCGCGGCCCGGAGACAAGGACCGCGTCGTGCTCACCGACTTCGGCTTCGCGAGCCCGCCCGGGGAGGAGACCGAGCTCGTGGGCCTCACGCCCGGGTTCGCGGCGCCCGAGCAGCTCTCGTTCGACGCGCGCGCCGAGGGTCCCTGGACCGACCTGTTCGCGCTGGGCTGCGTGTTGTGGCGTCTCTTGACCGGCAAGTCCCCGTTCGACACCGCCAGCATCGAGGTCGCGCAGGCGATGCAGGCGCGGCCGCTCCCCAGGCTCGACGGCGTCCCTCCCGCCGTCCTCGCGTGGCTCAAGACGCTGCTCGCCGTCCCGCGAATCGACCGCCCCCCGTCGGCAGCCCACGCGCTGCGGGCCCTCCGCGTCGCCGAAGGCACCCCTGCCGCGGACCACGCCACCGACTGGCGCGCCGAGCGACCCATCCACCCCGGGCCCCGCAACCTCACCGGCGCCGGGCTGGGGCTCGTGGGGATCCGCAGCGGCTCGGTCGGACGCGAGGCTGCCAGGGACGCGTTGTGGGCGGCGTTCCGTTCGGCCGCGATCGGTCGCACCACCGTGTTCGGCCTGCGGGGGGTGGAGGGGATCGGGAAGACGCACCTCGCGCGCTGGTTGTGTGAGGAGGCGCACGAGCGCTGGGGGGCGGAGGAGTGGGTGGTGACCGGCGCCACGGCCACCGACGGGCTCGTCGCCGCGCTTCGCCGCCGGATCGGGATGGACGGGCTCGACGCGCGGGCTGCGCGGACCCGCATCGGGACGTGGCTCGACGGGACGGGGGGCCAGGGGCTGTTCGAGGCCCGGTCGGTCGCGCGGACCCTGGAGCCTGGCCAGCCCCCGAGCCCGGAGCGGTGGGCCTCGCTGGCCGATCTGCTCCGCCGTGCGTGCCGTCGCGTGCCGCTGGTGGTCCGGTTCGAGGACGGGCACGGGATGTTCGACCTCGCCGGCCTCGTGACCTGGCTGGCCGAGCAGCGCGCAGACCTCTCGCTCCTGCTCCTCGTCAGTCGGACCACCCCCGGGTGGGAGCTCCGCAGCCGCCCGATCGCTCCGTTGCCGGCGCCGCTGGTGGAGCTCTCGCTGGAGCCTCTCTCGCCCGAGGTCATGGACCAGCTGCTGGGGGAGCACCTCGGGCTCTCTCCAGGCCTGCAGGGAGACCTCGCCCGGGCCTCCGCCGGAAACCCGGGCGTCGCCAACCGGCTGTTGCGCCGCTGCATCGATCGGGCCGAGCTCGCGGTGGACGACGACGGCCGCTGGCACCGGACCGGGGACCCGCTCTCGCTCGACGACCGAGAGCTCGCGCCGGCGGTGGCGGCGGTCGCGCGGCTCTTCGCAGGTCGCTCGGACGCCGACCGCGACCTCCTGGAGCTCGCAGCCACGCTGGGCGACGTGTTCGACTCGTCGGTCCTGTTCGCGGCCGAGCGGACCGACAAGCTCGTCATCGAGCGGTCCACGCTCCAGGCGCTGGTCGAGGACGGAGTCTGGACCACCTGGAGCCGCGGCTTCTCGTTCGTCGACGCGCGGGTGGCCGAGGTGATCCGCCGGCAGGTGAAGGCGCAGGGGCGCTGGCTGCGGTGGAACGAGCTCGCGGCGCAGCTGTACGCGCGGGTGCCCGGGGGCGCGGCGCAGATCCGTCGCGGCGAGCACCTGTTCGAGGCGGGACGGGTGGCGGACGCGGTGGGGCCCTGGCGGCGGGGCCTCGAAGCGCGCCTCGACGAGCAGCCTGCGTCGGTGACCACAGCCTCGCTGGTCGCCTGGTCACGCGCCCTGAACGGCCTGCGGCTGCCTGCGGACGACGAGCGCCACGCGAGCCCCGAGGAGCTCTCCTTGTCGCTGGCGTGGCTCGGTGGTGACCCGGTCCGCGCGAAGCGCCTCGCCGCCGCGCTGGCGGCCCGCGCCGAGCACCGCTGGCCAGACACCCGCTCCGCTGCGCTCCGGTTCCTCGCGCTGTCCAAGGCGGAGGCCCTCGAGCCCGACGGCGCGCGGGGGTGGGCCGGGGCGGCGGTCGCGGCAGCGGTCCGCCCGGAGGTCCAGGCCCTGGCGCTGCTGGTGCTGGGTGAGGCGGAGCTGTTGGCGGGTGACGTGGAGTCTGCGTCCGCGCAGTTCCAGCGAGCGCTCACCGCGTCGGCGGGGTTCGGCCTCGTCGAGAGCCGCGTCCTCTTCGCGCTGGCGCGGGTCACCGTGGCGCTGGGGCAGCGCGCCGAGGCGCGTGCGCTGGTCCAGCGAGCGGCCGCCACCGTCGAGCGCACGGGCCGCGAAGCCGACGCCTGGTCCCTGCGGGAGGTGCTGGGGCGCCTGTCGACGAGCCGGGGAGAGCACGCGGTGGCGGTGGCGCACTTCGAGGCGTCGATGGCGGCGTGGCGGTCGGCGGGGCAACACGAGCTCGTGCGTCGGGTCGCGGTCCTGTCGGTGCGTTCCCGGTTGGCCGCCGGAGACGTGGCTGGCGCCTGGGCCGCGTGCCGGCTCGCAGCCCACTCGGCCCTGCCCGCGGTGCGGCTCGGCGCGTCGGCTGGGATGGTGGCCAGCGCAGCCGCCTCGCGCGACCTGGGCGCAGTGGATCGCGCGCTCGCCGAGGTGACCGCGGGTCTCGGCGCCCGGCGGCTGGTGCTCCCGGAAGTGGGCGATCTGCTGACGGCGGCTGCGGCCTCCCTCGGGTCGGACCCGGAGCGCGCCAGGAAGCTCACCGCGGCGGCGAGCGCGGTGCTCGGCCCGCTCGCTGCGATTCAGCGCGGGCCTGCGTCCTCGTAGCTGGTCACCATCCGAACTCTCCGCCGGTCAGCGGCACCAGCTGCACGTTCGCCAACGCCACTACCTCTGCCGGCTCGGACTCGGCCACGATCGCCCGCAACGCGCGGAAATAGGCGAGGTGGAGCTCGCGGATGCGCTCCAGGTCCGCGCGCGAGACGGCGAACACGTTGTACGAGAACTGCCCGGGGACGCCGTCGGTGAGGCGCTCTGCAGCCACCCTCGTCCAGTGGGCCTTGAGCTCGCGTCCGACCTCCGCCGAGAGGCGGGTGTCGACCATGGCAGCGGCTGGGGCCCAATGGGTGCCGGTCCATCGAATCTGGCCGGTCTCGGCCATGAACGCGAGGCACTCCGCGACGTGCCGGGCGGGGATGCCGAGCGCGGTGGCGACAGGCTCGTCGGCGTGTGCGGGCGCAGCGCGGTACCAGTCGAGCTCGAGGACCCGGAGGACCGCCTGCGTCCAGGGGAACCGGCGCGCGCCTTCCCGGCGGAGCTGCAGCCGCGCCCAGGGCTCGTGGAGGGCGGGGATGGCCTCGGGCGGGATCAGGCACGCCACGAAGTCGACCATGCGCAGGCTCGTGGCCTCGACGAGGCGGAGGAAGTCCACGAACCGCGGCTCGGTGTCGCCCTGCATCCACCGCATCACCTGGAAGCGGGACACGCCGGCGGTCCGGGCGACCTGCGTGATGGCGGTGGTGCCCCGCAGCGCGTCGAGGAACAGGGCGACGGTGGCCGGCGTGGTGGGATCCGCGGGCAACCAGCTGGGTCGGGCGCCGAAGAACCGGACGAATGCGCCGTCGACGTCGATGCCTCCGCGAGCACAGGCGCGCAGCACCTCTGCAGCCGTGGGGCGTCGCCGCCCGGACTCCCACGCGTACGCCACGTTGCTGCGGTAGCCGAGCCGCCGCGACCACTGCACCTGGGAGCGGTCTCCACGCAGCGCGAGCAGGAACTGGCGGGCGATCGGCTCGAGGTCGAGGTGGGTCACCGGCCGATCCTACAGCCATACAGCGATCCTGCACATGGTCCCCTGGATCTGCGGGAGGGTCCGTGCGCAGCCGCCTTGCGTCGCGGTCCGGGGCGGGGCAGTCTCCGGAGGGGAGACGAAGATGGGCTTCGGCTGGTGGTGGGTGTGGTTCTCCGCGTGTTTCCCCGGGGGCCAGGAGGGGGAGGAGTTCGGCGACGCCCCCTCCGCCGACTCGGTGACCAACGCCACCGACTCCACCTGGACCGAACCCGTCGAGGAGACGAACGAGACCGGCGGCAGCGGGGCCGAGTGACGCTCAGCCGACCGGGACGGCACCGTACTGCTCGAGGACCGCGACGGCGCCCACCAGCGTCTCGTGGATGAGCAGCACCACGACGTCGTCGGGGCCCGCGTTCCGCACGGCCAGGTGCACGCCCGTGGCCTCGTCCGGGGTCGGACCCACGAGCACCGACGGCGGTACGCCACGCTGCAGCAGCGCCTGCTGCAGGATTGCGCTGACCTCGCCGGGCGCGCGGTCGTACAGGCGCTTCGGGACCTCCTTGAGGACGATGCGCCAGGCGTCGAGCGGGATCGACTCGGCAGCCATGGCGACGAGGTCCTCGTCGGTGCGGTCCCCGGCCTGGCCGAGGAGGAGGATGCGCCGCGACCGGGGCCACCGCCGGACGGTCTCGGTGATGCGTTTGATGCCGTCGGCGTTGTGGGCGAAGTCCAGCACCACCAGCGCGCCCGACGGCATGCGGAAGGTGTTCATGCGCCCGGGGTTGTCGGCCACGGACGGGCGGAACGTGCGCAGGCCGCGACCCACGGCCTCCGGAGGCACGCCCAGCGCCAGCGCGGCGAGGGCGGCGCAGAGCGCGTTCTCGACGTTGTGCCGCGCGGTTCCCCAGAACGTGATGGGGATCTCGTCGAGGGGGACCACGCCGTCGCCGACGTGCAGGAACCGGTCGTCGGCCCAGCCGCTCGGGACGCGGTCCTGGAGCGGGCGGCTGGCGAAGGTCCGCAGGCGCAGGTCCGGACGCATCGCGCGGAGCCGGGGCAACACGGCGTCGATCGGCCCGGAGACGGCGGGGACCACGAGCGTTCCGCCCTGCCGCAGCCCGCGGGCCAGGGTGAGCTTGGTCCAGGCCATGGTCTCGAGGTCGTCCACCCCCCACTCGCCGAGGTGCTCGGGGGTGACGTTGGTGAGGACGGCGACGTCCGCTCCCTCGACCGCGAGGCCGCGCCGCAGGATGCCGCCGCGGGCGGTCTCGAGTACGGCCACCGCCACCCGGGGATCCCGCAACACGCGGCGGGCGGCGCCTGGCCCGGTCCAGTCACCGCGCTCGACGGTGTCGTCTCCGATCACGACGGCGTCGCTCGAGGTGCGGCCGGCGGTGCGGCCCGCAGCCTCGACGCAGTGCGCCACGAGGCGGGTGGTGGTGGTCTTGCCGTTGGTCCCGGTGATGGTGACGATGGGGATTCCGGCCGCGTTGCCGACCTCGGCGGGGGAAGGCGTGCGTTCGCGCGGCCAGCTGCGCGAGGACCGCCCGAACCCGACGGTGACGAGCCCCTCTCCCTCGACCACGAGGCCCGGGAACGCTGCAGCCAGGCGGCGCAACGCGGGGTCCTGCGTCTCGCGCCAGGTGCGCACGACCTCGTCGAAGTCGCCTTCGTCGGCTGCGGCCCACTCGAGGAGCTCGACCGCAGCGTCCACGCCGTCGACGGGCGCGTGGAGTCCGACGGTGGCGGCGACGCGGTGGGTGCGGAGGCGGACCTCGACGGGCCACCCCAGGGCCCGCAACCCGTCCCTGGCGCGTTGGAGGACCCGAGCGGCGTCGTCGTGGGGAACGTCGAGGACTGCGCCGGGGCCCTCGAGGACGAGGTGGCGGCCGGTGATGCGGCGTGCGGTGGGCATGGCGGGGAGGGTACCAGAGGCTGCGGGCGCGATCAGCCGTCGAAGTCGTCTCCGCCGATCATCCGGGGCCCGACGACGTACAACACCCCGTTGAAGCCCATCGCGAAGCCCCCGAGCGCGCGCGTGGCGAACGACCACTGGTCCGGCAACACGAAGATGCCGAGCAGGGTCCCCGTGACGGAGAACATCACGGTCCAGCCGATCACGTCGGGCCGCTTGAACAGGCTCGCCAGTGTCCGGAGCGTGTCGACCATCGGAACCTCCCGCTGGAGTCAACGTAGTCGCCGCAGGGCGCCGCGCTCGGTGCTGCCACCTCTGGCTGCGGGCAGCCCGTGGCTACGCGGACCAGTGGGTCAGATCGCGTCCGATCAACCGGGAGAGGTGCTCCACCTCGGGCTTCAGCTCGGCGGAGAGCTGGCGGCGGAGCCCGGCCTCGAGGGGCTCGCGGGGCGCCTCCCGCATGTTGAGCCGGTCGACCATGCGCCGGAGCGCCTTCCGCCACGACGCGCGCGGCACGAGCAGGCGCGCAGCGCGGTCGAGCAGCGGTGGACGTTTCCACAACAGGCCGCGGAGCAGCCGGCTCCGGGGGGTCTTGTTGACGTTGACCTTGCGGAGCGCCACGCCCGGATCGGGCTCGAGCCCGAGGAACCGGCAGGTGGTGGCGTAGACCGCGGCGGGATCGCGCTGGAGGTCCTCGTGCAGCAGGACGAGCAGCTGGTTCCGGGGGAACCGGTCCACGAAGCGCTGGAGCTGCGTGCCGTACGCAGCGACGCGGCGGTACTGGAGCCCCTGGACGAGGCCCACGTGTGCCGGCAGGCGGCGCCCTTCTCGGCGGTCGGCTTCGGCGGCGAGCGCGTCGCGCAGGTCCTCGAGGTCCTCGGTCGTGTTCCATCGGCGCTGGCTGTGGAACGAATGGATCACGTCGACCGGGTTCCGGAACAGGGCGATGATCTTCGCGTCGGGCCGGAAGGCGGCGATCTCGTCGGCGGCGCGCTCGGACAGCAGCGAGAACACGGAGGCCTCACCGGTGAGCTGGTCGGGGCGGGTCCCGGCGAACAACGCCAGGTACGTCTCTCGCGAGAGCCGCGGGTGGTCGCGGAAGTCGAGGTCGGAGCCGAAGTGGTGGGGCTCCTTCTCGACAGGGGCGTGGATCCGCGGGTGTTGCCCGAGCCAGTCGAACAGGGCGGTGGTCCCGCTCTTGGGGGCGCCGACGAGGAAGAAGTCCGGGGTCCGGGGCGTGGCCACGTGGCCTCCGAGTGGCACGAGTCGTACTCGTCACCCGGACCGGCGTCAAGCCAGCCCGCGCGCCCGGCTGATCTCCTCCCACGCTGCCTTGATCCGCAGCACCTGCTGCTCGGCGAACTTCTGGAGCTCGGGCGACAGGTGGGCGACCTTGTCCGGGTGGTTGAGCTTGATGGCCTTCTTGAACGCGGCCTTGACCTCTTCGTCCAGTGCGTCCCGGGCGACGCCGAGCGTGGCGTACGGGTCGGGGCCGGGTGGGGGGCGCGGGGCGACCGGCGGTGGGGTGGAGCGCGCGGACTCGCGGGGGGCGTCGTTCCAGGCGGGCGCGGGCCCGGCGGTGAGGCGGCGCTGGACGATCGGCACGAAGTAGGCGCCGAGCTGGTGGACCGCGTCGAGCTCGCTGGCGGAGCGCCGCCCGAGGAGCCCGGTGATGCGGTCGCGTAGGGGGTCGTCGTGGTGATCGGAGGCGTATGCGGTGTGGGCGGAGCGGACGGCCCCGGTGTGGAAGCCGACGACCTTGCCGGCCTCGAACAGGTAGTACCCGTCGAGGACCCCGCGCCGCAGCGCGCCGAGGGCGGTCTGGAACACGCCGTCGAGCTCGGGCCGGAGCTCGCCGCGGGGGAGGGTGGTGAACCCGAACTGGCCGGGGAACAGGCCGTCGAGCGCGTCGGCGAGGCCGGCGTGGAACTGGGGGGCGCGGTCGACCCGCAGGAGGTGCCACGGCGAGCGATGCAGTCGGGGCAAGAGGGTGCGGGCAGTGGCCGGTTGGATGGGCGCGGGCATGTGGCATCCTATTCCACCGGAGGCGCGCGCCGTGCGGGTGAACGTGGTGGACGGAGACCTGCTGGATCAGCAGGTGGACGCGATCGTGAACGCGTGGAACCGCAACGTGATCCCGTGGTGGCTGCTGCTCCCGCAGGGGGTGTCGGGCGCGATCAAGCGGCGCGGAGGGACGGCACCCTTCCGGGAGGTGGCGCGCCACGGGCCGATTCCGCTGGGGGGAGCGGTGCACACGGGCGCGGGGACGTTGCCGTTCCGCGGCATCGTGCACGTGGCGGGGATCGACCTGTTGTGGCGCTCGAGCGAGCGATCGGTGCGCGATTCGACGGCGAACGCGGTCGCCGTGGCGGTGGCCCACGGGTACCGGACGCTCGCGGCGCCGGTCATCGGGGCGGGCTCGGGCGGCGGCTCGGAGGCGGCCTCCCTGGCCTGGATGCTGGACACGGCGCAGGCCCTCGACGCACCGCTCGCGCTGACGATCGTGCGGTTCCGCCCCTCCTGACCAGTGCGTGGCGATTCGCCAGGCACCGAGGGAGATTGCCGTGGACAGCCGACGGACGCGATAGTAGAATGACGTGTCATTCGGCTGGGGGCGCTCCGTGGGAACCGTTGGAACGAAGCGCATCGCCATCGGCATGGACGTAGGCTCCACCACCGTCAAGGCGGTCGTGTGTGACCCCGAGACCCGGGCCATCTTGTGGTCCGAGTACCAGCGGCACGAGACGCGGCAGCCCGAGATGGTGCTCGCGTTCCTCGAGCAGATCATCGCCGCGTTCCCCGAAGCCACCGACGTCCGCGTGTTCACCACGGGGTCCGGCTCCGGCCCGCTCGCCGAGCCCATGGGCGCGAAGTTCGTGCAGGAGGTCAACGCCGTCACCATCGCCGTGGAGCACCTCCACCCCGACGTCGGCTCCGTCATCGAGCTCGGTGGCCAGGACGCGAAGATCATCCTGTTCCGCCAGGAGACCCGCGCCGACGGTCGCACCGAGAAGTCCACGTTCACCTCCATGAACGACAAGTGCGCCTCCGGCACCGGCGCCACCATCGACAAGTGCATGATCAAGGTCGGGATGCCGTTCTCGGCCCTCTCCGCCCTGAAGTACGACGCCGAGAAGCTCCACCACGTCGCCGCCAAGTGCGGGGTCTTCGCCGAGACCGACATCGTCAACCTGGTGAAGTCCGGCATCCCCGGCGACGAGATCCTCAACTCCCTCGCCGACGCCATCGTCCACCAGAACCTGTCCGTGCTCACCCGCGGGAACACGCTCCGGCACAAGGTCCTGCTCCTCGGTGGGCCCAACACGTACCTGCCGTTCCTCGTCGAGTGCTGGCGGCAGCGCATCCCCGAGACCTGGGAGTCCCGCGGCTACCAGTGGCCCAAGGACATCCCGATCGAGGAGCTCGTCTTCGTCCCCAAGAACGCGCAGTACTACGCCGCGTTCGGCGCGGTGATGTTCGGCCTCGCCGACGCCAACGACGGCGAGGGCGTGTTCCGCGGGACCGAGCCGCTGCGCGACTACCTGACGAACGGCCGCAAGGCACGTCTCGGCGCCTCCGCAGGTGGCCCGCTCGTCAAGGACCTCGCCGAGCTCGACACCTTCCTCCAGAACTACACGATCCCGCCGTACCTGCCCGCGCAGATCCCCGCCGGCACCCACGTGCGCGGCGTCATCGGGCTCGACGGCGGGTCCACGTCGTCCAAGGCCGTGCTCGTCGACCACGAGACGGGCGACGTGTTGTTCAAGACGTACGCCTTGTCCAAGGGCAACCCGATCCAGGACACGAAGGATCTCCTCGCCGAGATCGATGCCTGGGTGCGCGGGAAGGACGCCACCCTCGAGGTCACCGGGTTCGGCGCCACCGGGTACGCCGCCAAGGTGCTGGACGAGTCGCTGCGCGCCGACGCCGCCATCGTCGAGACCGTCGCGCACATGATGGCCGCGGTCCGGTGGATCCCCGACGCCGACGTGGTCTGCGACATCGGCGGGCAGGACATCAAGGTGCTGTTCCTGCGCGAGGGCAAGAACGGCCGCGACGTGAAGGACTTCCGCCTCTCGAACCAATGTTCGGCGGGCAACGGGATGCTCCTCCAGGCGATGGCCGACCAGTTCGGCGTGCCGCTCGTCCAGTACGCAGAGACGGCGTTCCAGGCCGAGCTCGCGCCGAAGTTCAGCTACGGCTGCGCGGTGTTCCTCGACGCCGACCGCGTCAACTTCCAGAAAGAGGGCTTCCAGCGCGCCGAGATGCTCGCCGGGCTCGCCCAGGTGCTGCCCAAGAACGTGTGGCAGTACGTCGTGCAGGTGCCCCGGCTCGCCGAGTTCGGGCGCGTGTTCGTGCTCCAGGGCGGCACCCAGCGCAACCTCGCGGCCGTGAAGGCCCAGGTCGACTACATCGCCGCCCGGGTGCCCGACGCGAAGATCGTGGTCCACCCCCACTGTGGCGAGGCCGGCGCGATCGGCGCCGCGATGGAGGCGCGCCGCGTGGTGCGCCGGTCGGGGACCTCGCGGTTCGTGGGCCTCCAGCAGGCGCTCGGGCTCGACTACACGTCGCGCACCGACGACTCCACCACCTGCCACTTCTGCCCCAACGAGTGCACCCGCACCTTCATCGACACCCGCACCCCCGATGGCCGGACGAGCCGGTACATCAGCGGGTTCTCGTGCGAGAAGGGCACCGTCGAGTCGAAGGAGGCCCTCCAGACCCTCCAGCGCGAGCGCAACATTACGCGCAAGCAGTACCCGAACCTCGCCGAAGAAGAGGCGCGCCTCTCGTTCTCGCACTTCTTCGAGCCGGCGCCGCTCCCGCCCGCGGGCGCCAACAAGGACGACGTCGAGGTCCGGCGGCTGTCGCTGTTCCGCGTGGCCCGCCGGGCGCTCAAGCGCGGGTTCCAGCGGTCCAATGCCGATCTGCGGGGCATCAAGATCGGCATCCCCCGGGTGCTCAACCTGTACTCGGTGGGCCCGTTCTTCCGGACCTACTTCGAGGCCCTCGGGATGCCACGCGAGAACGTGGTCTTCTCGGAGGAGACGAACGAGGAGATGTGGCACGAGGGCGGCCGGTACGGCTCCATCGACCCTTGTTTCCCCAGCAAGGTCATCCAGGCCCACGTCCACGAGCTCCTGTTCCACGCCCACGTGGACGAGAAGAAGCGTCGCGGGCCCCTCAAGTACATCTACTACCCGTGCCTCACCCACGTGCCGTCCTGGCTCGAAGGCACGATGGACACGGCGTCGTGCCCGATCGTCGCCGGCTCCCCGAACGTCACCAAGGCGGCCTTCACCAAGGAGATCGACTTCTTCGACCGCGCCGGCGTGGAGTACCTCGACCCCGCGCTCACGTTCACCGAGCCGAACCTCCTCAAGCGCACGATGTTCGCGACGTGGGGCCCGCGCCTCGGCGTCACCGAGGACGAGTCCGACTGGGCCGTGCAGCAGGGCATGGCCGCGCTCGCCGAGTACGACGTGCGGATGCAGGCCCGCGGGCGCGAGATCCTCGAGCGCGTGGAGCGCGAGAACAAGGTCGCCATCCTGCTCCTCGGGCGCCCCTACCACCACGACCCGGGGCTCCACCACGGCATCCCCGACGAGTTCCAGGTCCGCGGGTACCCGATCCTCACCATCCGCTCGCTCCCGCGGGACCCGGCGTTCACCGACCGGTTCTTCCAGGGTGCGAACCCGCTCGACATCAACGACGTGTGGCCCGAGAACTACTCGGCGAACTCGTCGCAGAAGGTGTGGGGCGCCCGGTACGCCGCCCGCCACCCGAACCTCGCCGTGCTCGACCTGAGCTCGTTCAAGTGCGGCCACGACGCGCCCACGTACGGGATCATCGACAAGATCATGGGCGCGGCCAAGGTGCCGTACGCCGCCCTCCACGACCTCGACGCCAACAAGCCCGGCGGCTCGATCCTGATCCGCGTCGAGACCTTCGTACACAAGCTCAAGCTCGTGGAGGAGGAGCTCACCGACCGCTCCCGCCACGAAGCGCACCTGGCCCGCAAGGTGGCCGACGAACGCGCCCGGTTGCGGGCGAAGATCCTGGCCCGCCGAGAGGAGACGACCCATGTCTGACGAGCACGTCACCACCCCCGAGCCCGAGCTCACCCCCGCGGAGCTCGCCGAGCTCGAGGCCGAGGTCGCTGCCTTCACGGAGAAGGAGGCGGCCGCGCTGGGCCTGGGCGCAGACCG
>JBIKWC010000231.1:0-12005 GCA_044356535.1 Myxococcota bacterium | reverse complement strand
TTCCACCAGCAGGATGCGCACTCAGTCCTCCTCTTCTTCTTCCTCGTGGTCGGCCCGGGCGACTTCGCCCTCGCCACCGAGGGTGGCACGCAGCCCCGCGATCAGGTCCTGGGTCTCCGCGTCGGTGAGCTTCGCGGACGGGTGCATCAGCGCATAGTCCCACAAGGGCATCTCGCCCTCGGCCACCACCTCCGCGGCTTCCTCCGCCTCCTCCTGCGGCCGATCGAACTCGCTGAAGTTCAGCAGGGCCCGCCCCTCGTCCACGTGATCCTGGACGATCCAGGAGAACGGCGCGACGCTCGCATACGCCGGCCACGTGGTCTCGTTCGAGTGGCAGTCGAAGCAGGCGCGTTGCGCGAGCTCGCGGGTGCGGGGGGAGTCCCACGCGGGCTCCTGGCGCACCGGCGGGTTGGTGTGGTCCCGGCCGTACGGGACGAGCTGGATGCCGACCGCGCCGACCAGGGCGAGGGCTGCCGCTCCCCCAGCGACGCGGGCTGCGAGCTTCTTCATGACGTCCTCCTGCCCCCAATGTGCTCCCGGCAGGTGACCCCCGGCTGCGCCGTGCATGAGAACTTCGTGAGAGCCGCGGCGGTGGTCACTGTACGGCAGGATCCGCCCGCGCTATGCTGGGCGACGTCGGAGCGCCCGCTCCGTCCTCCCTCCCCATCCCCCCCCGCCTCCCGGTCGGTCTCCCTCCCGGTCCCCGTCCGTGGGCCAGAGCCCCCATGTTGTACTTCCTGTTCGTCGACCCCGGTCCCCTCGGCGGTCTGCCAGCGGCCAACGTGTTCCGCTACATCTCCGCGCGGACCGCGTGGGGGATGCTCACGTCGCTGATCCTGGCGTACGCGGTGTTCCCCTGGTTCATCGAGTGGATGAAGCAGAAGCGCATCGACCAGATCATCCGCACGGACGGGCCCGAGTCGCACCTGTTGTCGAAGGGCGGCACCCCCACGATGGGCGGCGTGGTCATCCTCGGGGCGGTGG
Organism: Myxococcota bacterium; assembly: GCA_044356535.1. Taxonomy (GTDB): domain Bacteria; phylum Myxococcota_A; class UBA796; order UBA796; genus JACKER01. The sequence continues at coordinate 11,021 of JBIKWC010000231.1, read as the reverse complement.
CGGTGTCCACGCTGCTGTGGGGGCGGCTCGACGTCGCGCAGACCTGGCTCGTGCTCGTCGTGATGGCCGGGTACGGGCTCATCGGCTTCGTGGACGACTGGAAGAAGGTGATGTACCGCGACCCGGCGGGCCTCGCGGGGCGGTGGAAGATCCTGGGCCAGGTGGTGTTCGGCGGTGGCCCCGTGTTGTACGCGTTCCTCTCGGGCGTGGCGCCGGCGACGCTGTCGGTTCCCTTCGTGCGTGGCCACGTGCTGGACTTCTCGGCGTTGTGGGTGGGCGCGCCCTGGCTGCTCGGGCTCCTGTGGGTCGCGTTCGGCGTGTTCGTCCTCACCGCCATGTCCAACGGCGTGAACCTCACCGACGGGCTCGACGGGCTCGCGATCGGGCCCACCATGACCTCGGCCGCCACGTACGGCCTCGTCGCCTACCTCGTCGGGAACACCAGGTTCTCCACGTACCTCGGCATCGACTACGTCTCCGGGGCGGGCGAGCTGTCGGTCATCGCGTTCGCGCTGGTGGGCGGCGGGCTCGGGTTCCTCTGGTACAACGCCTACCCTGCCCAGGTGTTCATGGGCGACGTGGGCTCGCTCGCCATCGGCGGCGTGCTCGGCATGTTCTGCCTCCTCACCAAACACGAGCTCCTGATGGTCGTGGTGGGCGGCATCTTCGTGCTCGAGTCGCTGTCCGTCGTGATCCAGGTCGTGTCGTTCAAGACCACGGGCAAGCGGGTCTTCGCGATGGCGCCCATCCACCACCACTACGAGAAGCTCGGGTGGTCGGAGCCCAAGATCATCGTCCGGTTCTGGATCATCAGCGTGGTGTTGGCGCTCGTGGCGCTCTCCACCCTCAAGTTGAGGTGACCGTGGGCGCGTTGTCCGGTCGGAAGGTCCTCGTCGTCGGGCTCGCGCGGTCTGGCAGGGCCGCCGCGCGCCTGGCCCACCGCCACGGCGCACGGGTGGTGGGCGTCGATCTGCGCATCGGGCTCGAGCCGATCGACGGCGTGATGCTCGAGCTCGGGCCCCACCGCCGCGAGCGGTTCGAGGACGCCGACACCATCGTCGTGTCGCCGGGGATCCCGCTGTCCCAGCCCGATCTGGCCTGGGCGATCGCCGCGGGCAAGGACGTGATCGGCGAGGTCGGGTTCGCGCTGCGGTTCCTGACGCAGCCCGTGGTGGCCATCACCGGCACGAACGGGAAGTCCACGACCACCTCGTTCACCGGGCAGCTCCTGGCGGCCTGCGGCTTCCGGCCGTTCGTGGGCGGGAACCTCGGCACTCCGCTGTGTGAGGCCGCGCTCGACCACGCCGCGTACGACGTGCTCGTGGTGGAGGTCTCGAGCTACCAGCTCGAGCTCGCCGGGGCGCTCGCGCCCATCGCTGGCGTGATCCTCAACCTCACGCCGGATCACCTCGGTCGGCACGGGACGATGGAGGGCTACGCGGCCGCCAAGGCACGCCTGTTCCAGCACCTGGCGCCCGCCGACTGGGCCATCGTCCCCAAGGACGACGCGCTCCTCACCGCCGCAGCCGGCCTGCGTGGCACGCGGCTGTGGCTCGGCGGCCTCCCCGGCGTCGTGCGCGACGGCCGCACCGTGCGGGTACACACCCCCGAACACGACCTCACCCTGTCGCTCGACGGGTTCCGGGTCCCCGGGGCCCACAACCTCGACAACGCCGCCGTCGCCGCGCTCCTCGCCCTGCGCGCGGGCGCCCGCCCCGAAGACCTCCAGCGCGCGCTCCCGGGGCTCGAGGCCCTCGCCCACCGCATGCAGCTCGTGGCCGACGCGGGCGACGTGTGGTGGATCGACGACTCCAAGGCCACCAACCTCGACGCTGCGCGCGTGGGCATCACCGGCCTCGACCGTCCGTCCGTCGTCCTCCTGGGTGGGCAGGGCAAGCCGCTGGCCGACGGTTCGCTCGGCGCCGGGGCGCTCGCCCCCGCGTTGGCCCGGCACCGCGCGGTGGTCACCTTCGGGGCGGACGGGCCCCGCATCGCCGACGAGCTCGCTGCGGTCGGCGTCTCCGCGCACCGGACCGCGACCCTCGCCGACGCCGCGGCCCTGGCTCGCACCCTGGCCCGGCCGGGCGACGCGGTGTTGTTGTCCCCCATGTGTGCGTCGTTCGACGCGTTCCGCGACTTCGAACACCGCGGCGACGTGTTCGCTGCCCTCGCGCGAGGAGGTGCTCCGTGAGCGTGTCCACCAACCCCGGCACCAACCCCGGCGCCACCACCGCCGTCACCGCGGTCACCAGCATCACGGGCGTGGGCGCTGCGCTCCGCGCGTGGAACCAGGGCCTCGACGGTCCGCTGCTCGGCCTGTCCGTCGTGCTCGCGGGCTTCGGCCTGCTGATGATCCTGTCGGCGTCGTCGTTGTCGGCGGACGCGACCTTCGGCGACGCGTTCCACTACGTGACCCGCCAGCTGGTGGGGCTCACGCTCGGCGCCGGTCTGGCGTCCGCCATCGTGTTGTCCCCGTGGCGCCTGGTCCGCCGCATGGCGTGGCCGTCGTACCTCGTGACTCTGGCCCTCCTCGTGGCGGTGATGACGCCCCTCGGCCACTCCGCGAAAGGCGCCACCCGGTGGATCGACGTGGGCCCCTTCAACGTGCAGCCCTCGGAGCTGTCCAAGGTCGCGTTGGTGTTGATCCTCGCCGACTTCCTGGCGAACAACCGGGGTCGGCTCAAGGACCTCGTCGGCGTCGTGATGCCGGGCCTCGGCCTGCTCGCGCCGCTCGTGTTCTTCGTGGTGCTGCAGAAGGACTTCGGGACCACCGTCATCCTGCTCGGGCTCACCGGGGTGTTGTTGTTCGTGGCGGGGCTCCAGTGGCGCTGGGTGTTCGCGGGCTTCGGCGGCGCGGCCGCGCTCCTCGCGTTGCTGGTGGTGATCGAGCCGTACCGCGTGAAGCGCCTGACGAGCTTCCGCGACCCGTTCGCGGACGCCGACGGTGGTGGGTACCAGGTGGTGCAGGGCTGGATCGCGCTGGCCACGGGCGGCGCGTGGGGCACGGGCATCGGCTCCGGGGTCGCGCAGCGCGGCTTCCTCCCCGAGGCGCACACCGACTTCATCTCCGCCGTGGTGGGAGAGGAGCTCGGCGTCCTGGGCTTCGTGGCGGTGGTGCTGCTGCAGACCGGGCTCGTGTGGCGGGCCTCGGTGATCGCGCGCAAGTCGGCGGACCTGTTCGGGTTGTTCGCGGCCATGGGCATCGGCGCCATGTTCGGCGCGCAGGCGATCATCAACCTGGGGGTCGTGGGCGGCCTGCTGCCGGCGAAGGGCCTGGTGCTCCCGTTCCTGTCGTACGGGGCCTCGGCGGCCGTGGTGCACACGGCGTGTGTAGGGCTGCTGGTCCGGATCTCGATGGAGCAGGCGCCCGCGAAGGCGCCACCCTCCGCGCCAGCGTGACGGCGGAGGCCTGCCGGTACGTGGTGCTCCGGCACGACGGCGTCGCGGTGCCACACCTGGACGTGCTGGTGGAGCGGAGCCCGGGAGCGGCGCTGGCGGCGTGGCGTGCGTCGCGGTGGCCAGTCGAGGCGGGCGACGTGCTCGAGGCCGCTGCGGACCACCGTTCGCTGTACCTGACCTTCGAGGGCGCTCTCTCGGGCGGGCGCGGCGTGGTCACGCGGGTTGCGTCGGGCACGTGTCGGGTGCTGGTCGATGGAGACGCAGTGTTCGAGGCCCTCCTCGACGACAGCACCACCTTCCTGTTGCTCCGGGACGGACCGGACGGGTGGGTCGCGAGGTAGGCTGCGGCGCGGCCGGTTCGCGGCTGGTTTCCCCCGGGGGGTGGTCGATGCGCGAGATCCGGTTCGACTCCCTCCCGCTGGACGTCCGCAAGACCCTCGTCAAGAGCTTCGCCTTCGACGGCGCACCCTACCCGTTGATGTCGCAGACCGAGAGCGAGACCACCGCGGTCCTGCGATGGGCGTCGGTGGCCGCGTTCGGCTTCGGCGTCGCGGCGCTGTTGTTCAAGTGGAACCTGGGGTCGATGGGCGGTGACTTCGCCCAGCAGGGGCTCGGGAGCCTCTGCATCTACGCGGTGGCGCTGGCGGTGGCGGGACTGGGGGTGGGCATGGGGGTCCGGCGGTGGCGGGAGCACGCCGCCGTTCCATGGACCCCGGGGCTGTACCTGTTCGGCCACGACCTCGTGGACGCCCGGACCGCCGACCTGCGCCTGTACTCGCTGGGCGAGCTCGTGGCGATGTCGCCGACCCACCACCACCAGAACGGCGCCTACACCCACACCACGTTCGAGTTCTCCTTCGGGGCCGAGGGGTCCTTCGCCTTCGTGGTGCAAGGCAAGGACGCTGCCGAGAGCGCGCTCGCCGGGCTCCGCAACGCCATGTCCGAGGTGGGCCGGGGCGCCCGGGAAGGGGACCTGTCGGCGCTGCTCGAACACGACCCGTTCCTGCAGGTCCGGCTCGATCCCGTCGGGTTCGACGGCCTCTCCGCCAAGGGGCCGGCTGCCGAGGCGCCTCGCGCGGTCGTGCTGTCCCCGCTCCTCACCCACGCGTGGCTCGGCCTCGCCCTGGCCGGCGCGGTCGCGGCGGTGCCCGTGTGGTGGGTCCGCGATCGGATCGGGGACCACCGCATCTGGTCGGAGTGTGAGCGGCAGATGGACGAGCAGCGTCCGGAGTACTGGTACAACTGTTGGGACGAGGTCGCCGAGAAGACCCCTGGACGACGGAGGCCCACACCCACGCCGGGGACGCCGCCGTGCGGCACATCCGCACCGTGACCGAGGCGCGCGAAGCGCTGCAACGCTACGGAGACACCCCGTCGAGGGCCGACGCGGAGGCCCGCCTCCACGAGCTGTTCGTCGAGGCGCGCGCGAGCTTCCACGAGAAGGCCGCAGCCGATCCGCAGGCCGTGGCGTTCATGGACGCCGTGTTCGACTGGGCCGAGGCCCACCCGGAGCCCCTCGAGGTCCGGTTCCTGCCACCGACCGTGACCGCCGTGGCCCTGATGGACCAGCTCCTCGCCAAGGACCCTGGCGCGGCCGGCATGACCTACATGCCCATCGCTCCCCACCTCGAGCCGACGTTGCTCAAGCTCCGCGCCCCCGTCATCGTCGAGAAGCTGCAGGCCGGGTTCGCGCAGGTCATCCCCAACGACATCCTGCGGCTCACTGCGGGGGCCGACCTCAGGTCCATGGACGAGCTCCCGACCGACCGGCCGGTGCTGGGCGTGAAGTACGAGGTCGCGCCGTTCGGGGCCGTCTACACCGACGAGCAGGCACGAAAGGAGTACGCCGGCGTCGTGGTGAGCTTCGACGTGCAGTTGCGTGCCCCGGGCGCCGGGCCGTTCGGCTTCGCGATGACGGTGGAGCCGCCGGAGACCTTCTCCGTGTCGACCTGGACGTGGGGCAACGCGCCCTCGGTGGGCCCCACGGACTCCGCGGTGTACGACACGATGTTGGGCCGCGCGTTCGAACAGCTGGTCGACCGCACCGAAGCTGCGTTCTTCGCGCGGAACGCGCCGCTGGAGGCGCAGGGCGACGAAGACGGCGCTGCACCGAAGACGCCCGAACAGCTCAAGGCCGAGGTCGACGCGCTCGTGAAGCTGCTCGAGGAGCTGGAAACGCTGGGCCTCGCCCCCGAAGAAGGACTCCCGGGGCTGCTGGGCGAACGCTGATCAGCGCGACGAAGGCTCGAGCGGGGCCTCCACGAGGTAGTCGGCGCGCCCGCCCACGCCCACGGCCGTGAGCGCGAAGCGCGGGCCGTCTTCGCCTTCGAAGATCTCGAGCCACAGCTCCTTGCCGGGCACCTCGTCGCCCTTCACGTCGCGGGCCGGCCTGGGCGCCGGAGGCCTGGTACGACTCCACGAACGTCACCTCCGCGCCGGTCCGCTGCTTCCATGCGTCGGCGAACGCCGGGAGGATGGCCAGGCCATAGACCTCGCGGGGCGTCGTCTACCCCGCGAGCGCCAGCTGGCGAACCGGCCCTCGCGCGGACGGGGTCGGTCCGGAGCACGCCAGCAGCAGCGATACGAGCAGACCCGGCACCGGACACCTCCGGCGGCGAGTGTACGAGCGAAGAATGCATAAGGAAAGCTGGCTTTTCCGTGACGGAATCACGGGCAAACCAGCTCAGGCCAGCACGGCCCCGATGGGCGCGTAGCCCGACACCCACGCCGCCGGGTCTTCGTCGGCGAGGGCCACGAGCGTCGCCCCGAGGTGGCTCGCGGAGGGGACGACCCCGCGCGGCGTGACCTCCCCGGAGGCGAGGTCCACCTCGGTGCCCTGGAACAGGTGGTTGAAGTCGCCCACCTGGGTGCCGCCGCGCACGCCCGAGCCGAACAGCAGCGCCGACGTGTACGGCCAGTGGTCCTTGCCCGCGTCGCCGTTCAGCTTCGGCGTGCGCGCCATCTCGGAGACCACGACCACCACGGTGTCCTCGGCGAGGGGGCGCCCGGTGGGGCCCGCGGTGGTGTCCAGCCGCTCCTGCAGGTCCACGAGCCCGGCGAACAGGCCCTCCCACAGCGGGGACTGGCCAGCGTCGTTGTCGTTGTGGGTGTCCCACGTGAAGTACGGGTTCGGGTACGTCATGCTCACGCACCGCGACAGGCCCTTCGAGAGCGCCTCCACGACCACGTCGATCTTGCCCGCGACGTCGGACCCGCCCCCGAACTGCGTCGCGTACCGCGCGTCCTCGAGGTCCACGGCGCGGCGCGTGGCGTCCGCCCAGCGCGCCAGGAGCTGCGTCTCCGCCGGGGTCCGCCCCGTACCCTCCACCGCTGCGGCGCGCCGGAGCAGGTACCGGTCGACCGCGCCCCGCACGTCGCGGGAGGGGAGGGGGAGGTCGTGGTCGTCCGCCTCGAGGAGCGAGCCGTCGACGAGCCCGTCGAGCTGCCCGTCCGCGCCCGCCCGGGCCACGGCGAGCCCGAACTGCGCCGGGAACGAGGGCGCGTCCAGCACCAGGTTCGGCAGGACGTACGCGTTGGCGTCCACGCCCGCGATCAGCGCGCCCCAGTCGGGGTTCCCGCGGGTGCCGCCCGTCATCACGATCTGCTGGCAAGTCTCGTGCGCGACCGACGGCACGAGCAGGCCGTTGAGCACCGCCGTTCGGTCTGACCAGCGCTCGAAGAAGGTGCGTACGGATGGGCGCCCGGGGTGATCGACCAGCGACAACCCACCGGTACGCCAGCGCTCGGCGCCGGGCTCCATGTCGACCTGGCGGTTGTCGAACTCGTCCGCGAACACGCGCGTGACGTCCCACCCGCCGTGCGCGAACACGATCACGAAGCGGCGCCCTGCGCTCCCGGCCGCGCGCGCGACGGGGGACAGCCACAGGCCCGCGTGGGCGGCTGCCGCGGAGAGGAGGAAGTTCCTTCGGTTCATGCGCATCAGTACGTCACCAGCGCCACGTCGCGCAGCAGGGCAGACAACACCCCGACCCAGGCGGTCTGCGGGTCGGAGAGGGCCTCGAGCTCGCGGTACAGGCCGAGGAGCGACTCCACCTCGGGATCGTCGGTCGCGGGCCTGCGGGAGAGCACGTCGGTCGACAACCCCACCAGCTGCTCGCGGACGGCTTCGTCGTTCACGGCGTCTCCGAGGTCACTGATCACGCGGAACAGCCGGCGCTCGTCCCGGGGCAGCTTGGACTCCCGCCGGACGGCGAACGCGGCGGCCCCGGTCGCGAGGTGGTCCTGGACCAGCGACGTGGTGGTGTTCGGCTCGGTGGCGGGGGCGGTCACGGTGCGCCCGTCGATGCCGCCGGCGAGGGTCGCGAGCCCGCCGTCCTCCTCGCTGTCCAGCAACACGAGCCCGTCGATGGTCCAGTCGAAGCCGGTGAGGTCGAGCACCACCGAGCGGAGGGTGTCGGGCGTGAGGACCTTGCGCGCGACGCCGTCGGGTCCAGCGCCCCGGTAGCGGGGGTCGCGCACCACGGAGCGCACGATGGCCTTCACGGTGCGGCCGCCGTCCTCGAAGGCCTGGACGTGGCGGTCGAGCGGGACGTCGCCCGGCTCGCGGCGCAGGAGGTGGGTCCACACGTGGGAGACGGCGCAGGTCTCGAAGCGGTCGTCGGCCAGGAGCTGGCGACCGAGATCGGGCAACGTGTCGCCCCGGCGCCCACCGAACCCGGGGGCCACCCCGGCTTCGTCGACCCACGACCGCTCGCGTTCGGGGTGGTAGCGCACGGCCTCGGACAGGTAGAAGCCGTCGGCCCACTCGAAGTCGAAGCCCCAGAAGTACGCCGACAGCGGCTCGAGCTCGTCGTGGCACGCGCGGCAGGAGTCCTGCGTGCGGATGGCGTCGGCCAGGGCCTCCTCGTCGAGGAGGTCGACGGTGTTGTCGAACGGCACCACGGTCTTCAGGAAGTCGCGGCACGTGAACAGGCGGCTGGCGACGTTCCCGCGCTTGCGCTGCAGGTTCGAGGCGGTGGAGGGGTAGCGCCACCACAACCCGTTCGTCGCCAACACGCCGGCGGGGGGGCGGCCGTCGGTGTAGCGCGCCACCGTCCAGCCCGACGCGTCCGCAGCGCGGTCGGTGGGCCAGTACGGCGCGAGCACGTCGTCGACGACGGTGAAGTCGGCGGTGACCGCGAGGTCGTACGGCAGGTCGTTCACGGCGAGGTGGGCCAGCAGGCGCGCGGGCTCGTCCCCGGCGGAGGTGGCGAGGGCGCGTGGATCGGGGACCAGCACCTCGCCGGCGGCGTCGTCGAGGAGCTGCACGTCCTCGAGCTTCGTGAGGAGCACCTCGCGGTACAGCGCCACGGCGCGGTCGCCGAACCGCGGATCGGCGAGGAACTCGTCCACGAGGGCGTCGATCGCCTCCGGGTTCCGCTCGACGCGGTCGAGCTCTTCGCGCGTGGGCCGGACGCCGCGGAGGTCGACGGAGAGCCGCACGAGCTGCTCGGCGGGCGACAACGCGAACGCCTCGGCGGGTGGGTCGGCGGGCTCGCCGCAGCCAGCGAGGAGCCAGGTGATCACGGCATCACCGCCTGGCGGAAGCCGTCGAAGTCGTCACACGCCTCTCCCAGGACCTGCCCCCGCCACGAGACCTCGCCGCAGCCGTCGCAGCGCGCTGCGCCCTCGCCGCCGAAGGTGACGTCGAGCCACACGGCGTCGCTGGTGCGCACGGAGACCCGGCCGGAGGGCTCGCCGCAGCCGGCCCGCCACTCCCACGCGTCGAAGTCGAAGGTGTCGAAGGCGCCCCCGAGGCTCGAGAGCTGCCCGTTCGCGGTGAAGCCCTGCAGGTCGCCCCGGCCGTCGACGTTCCACTCGAGCGACAGCTCCCGCGGCACGATGCCGCGCGCGTACCAGGCCTGCCGCGAGTCCGGACCGTCCCACGAGAACGGCCCGTCGAAGTAGTCGCCGCGGTACCGGGTGGAGCCGTAGTCGGCCTCGTACGAGCCCCAGTAGCCGACCGCGGTGAGGGTGTGGCCGGCGCGGGTGAGCACGGTGGCCTGCACCCCGAGGCCCCGGTAGTCGCCCTCGTGGTAGTCGTTGACGTACCCGGAGAAGATGTCGCCGTCGTAGGCGGTGCACTGGCCGTACCAGGACTCGACGTAGCCTTCGCCGTAGTCGTAGCCGTAGATGGCGGGGCAGTAGCCGTCGGCGCCCTGCACGGCCTCGTCGTAGGCGGCGAACAGCGGGGTCACGTCGAGCGCCACGAGCGTGGCCTGGGCCTCCTGCAGCGCGGCGGTGAGGTCGAGGGCGGCGAGGTCGGGCGTGGAGGTGACGGGCGCGGTCCAGTCGGGCTCGTCGGGCCCGTCACCGCGCGGACGGTTCGCGGGCGCGTCGGGTGCGCAGGCCAACCACCAGCTCCACATGTCGCCCCCCGGGAGAGGATGTCCTACCTGCTGCGGCCTGTCCAGGCTCCTGCGCGGCGGACGCGCGGATCGGCCGCGCCCCGCATCAGCGATCAGTTCCCGCTGTGCGGCGTCCCCGACCCTCCCGAGTCCATCGGGACCCCCGGCGCGAGCGAGAACCGGCCCCCGAACCAGGCGTACGAGCCGTCCGCTTCGGATTCCGCGAACTCGATCGTCCCCTCGATCGCGCCGGGACCGACGGGCGCCAGGAGGAGGCGCGCATTGCCCGTCTGTCCGCAGATGTTCATCCGCGCTGCGCCCACCAGCCAGCCCCCTTCACACCGGAGCTCTGCCTCGATGGGTTCGTAGGAGCAGGCGCCCTGCAGGGTCGCGACCACCGCGGGCGAGACCTCCAGCTGGGCGACGACGCGGCCCTGACAGGGGGTCGGGAAGCAGTCGGCGACGTACCCTCCGCCGTAGTACGTGCCCTCGATCGTGCCCCGCACCTCGCCGAGCCACCCCCCCGCGTCCGCGACCGACAGGGTCTCGCACGGGATCGGTGGGGGCGGTGGCAGCGGCTCGGTCGTGGGGTGGGGTGGTTCCTGCCACGGCGCCGGGGGGCGCGTGGTCGTCGTGGGGGTCGTGGGCGGTGGCGGAGCAGCGCGCAGCGCCACGGTCGTGGACCCGCGCGGGCAGCAGTCCGCGCACCCACCCGGCGGGTCGGTCGCGCCGGTGATGACGACCACCTCGTCCGGCGGGACCAGCGGCGCCGTGTACACGCCGCAGGCGTCGATGGTGCCGAGCCAGCCGAGCCCGCCCTGCACCCCGTTCACCTCGAAGTACCCATCGCAGTCGTCGAACCGGAGCTGGCGGCCGCGCCACGCCAGCGCGTAGGTCCGCTGCTCCCCGGGGCCGAGCGGCGCGTCGTCGCCGTCGAGCGGCACGAGCGTGCCCTCGCAGGTGGTGCACCCGATCCACGCAGCCAACGCCAAGCTGCCCACGGGGACCTCCCGCGACAGGATGCCTTGCAGGTCAGCTCGCGTCCATGGTGCTCTGGCCCGCCGTCGCCGCCGCTGCTGGGTGCGACCTCACCACCGCCGACCGCGTGGTCCTCGTCGACGAGGCCGGCGACCACGAGCTCTGGGTCGCCACCACCGGCGGCGCCGACGGCCTCCCGACCGCGTTCGTCCGCGTGTGGGGCACCCGTCCCGACGCCCGCGCCACCACCGGCGACGTCACGTGGTCCGACACCAGCGAGCACCTCCTCGGCGCCCG
>JBIKWC010000196.1:0-14274 GCA_044356535.1 Myxococcota bacterium | reverse complement strand
CCACGCGTGCAGACGGGGGCGGCACGGCGCCCGTCGTGGTCACGCCTTCCCCCGACCGCGCGGAGCCCGCGGGGGCCGCGGTGGGCCGCATCCGGGACCGCGGGGTGCTGCGGGTGGGGATGGACACGGGGGAGCCGCCGTTCACGGGCACTCCACCGATGTACTTCCCGAACCCCAACGGCGAGCCCGACGGGTTCGACACGGCGCTGGCCAACCAGATCGTCGCCGCGGTCGGCGCCCGCGAGCTCAAGGTCGTCCACGCGAAGTACAGCGTGCTCGAGGACCTCCTCCGGAACGGCGACGAGGTGGACCTCGTGATCTCGGGGTATTCGGCCACCGACGCTGCGGGGCTCTCGTTCTCCGAGTCGTACCTCGACTACGGGCTGTGCCTGGTGGTCCCCACGAAGTCCCGCATCCAGACCACCAGGGACCTGTTCGGCAAGCGCATCGGCATCTTCGATGACGACGCCGCCGCCGACGAGGTCGGGCAGCTGGTGAAGGGGTACACCGCGCTCGTCCGCCTGGAGGACGGGTACTGGGATCAGCTGGTGGACGGCCGGTTCGACGCGTTCCTGTACGACTATCCGTACACCGTCGCCGAGCTCAACCAGTGGTACAAGGCCAACCCGTCGCGCCAGGGCAGCCTCCGGATCGCCCAGTACAACCTGACGGATTCGTCGTACGTCGCGATCACCCGGGCCACGGACACCGACCTGTTGTCCGTCGTGAACGCGACGATCGCGCAGTGGCGAGCGTCACCGGCCTACGCAGAGGCGGTCCGCACGTACCTCAAGGGCGGCCTGGCCGTGGAGCCACCGAAGGGGGCGAAGGTGCACGTGGTCGCGGCTGGCGAGACGCTGTCGATCATCGCGGGGCAGGAGCTCGGCGCGGTGGATCGGTGGCCCGAGCTGTGGGAGCGGAACCGCGACCGGTTCCCCAACCCCCACCTCATCGACGTGGGGGACGAGGTCGTCCTGCCCTAGGTCCTGTTGCTCTGCGCCGGCGGGCGGAGGGCGAGCAGGTGGAGCTGGTGGGAGCCGCGCACCACGTGGAACCCCGCTGGACCAGGACCCCGCAGCGCCAGGTCGCCCCACGCGTCCAGCAGCTTGTGGCGGACACACTCGTCGGGGGACCGGAGCGCGGAGCCGGGCCAGACCACGGTGTTCTCGGTGGTGGCCCCGCGGCCCCGCCCCGCCGCCAGCAACGCCGGCACGTCCGACGCGAGCACGAACGTGCGCGCCCAGGCCACCTCGGCCCGGAAGCGGGCCTCCGAGCGTGCGACCCGAAGCCGTCCCTCCGGTCCGCCGGCGAACGACACCTCCACCGAGACCTCGTCGCCGGGGAACACGTGGGCGCTGCCGCCATGGGCCGAGGCCACGTTCGGAGACACCGGCGGGGGCTGCGGGAGCGGTGGACCGTCGACCCGGCCTGCCCGATCGACGGCCGACACCCAGACCAGCGCGGAGCCGTCGCCAGCGGGGAGCTCGTCACCGTCGACCTCGACGAACACGTCCGTCACGCCCAGCGCGTCGAGCGTCGCCAGGAGGTGCTCGACGGTCCGCACCTGAGCCCCGTCACAGCGCAGCACCGTCGCGCCCGGCTCGGCGACCGCGTTCGCCAGCGTTGCGTGCAGGTGGACGCCGTTGCACACGAACACCCGCCCGGTGCCCCAGGGCGCCGGGCGAAGCGTCACCTGCGTGTGGGCCCCGGAGTGGAGGCCCCGGCCCTCCACCCCGACGACCTGGGCGAGCCCCCGCGCGTTCACGGCAGGTCGGGCGCAGCGGGTCGCTGGCGTGCCGCCAGGACCACCGCGCCCACCACGAGGCCCCCGAACACCGCCCCTGCCCCGCCGAGCGCCCAGACCACCGGGTTCATGAGCCCTACGTCCGCGTGGTCGAGGCGGATCTTCGGGAGGTCGTGGGCCGCGGGGATCTGGTCGTCCTCGAGCGCGGCGCCCGGGCTGCGCTGCCCGCGGAAGAGGCTGCCCCCTACGCCGAGCGACAGCACGAACAACACCATCACGAGCGCGCCCACCCCCAACAACCGGCCCACGTACCGCTGCACGTCCAACCCCCGCTTCATCCTACCGGAGGCCAGCGACCTTGAACACCTGTGCAGGGCGCGGTACCCTGGGCGCCCCGGTTGCGTCCCCCTCCCTCCTGCCCGAGGTCCTCGTGGTCGTGTTCGGCATCGACCCAGGCTCTGTCGTCACCGGCTTCGGCGTGGTGACGAGCGAGCGTGGCCGCTACCGGCTGGTGGACGCCGGTTGCGTCAAGACCTCGTCCGATACGCCCATGCCCGAGCGGCTCCGGGCCATCCACGCTGCGCTGGTGCAGGCCCTCGCGACCCACCCGGTCGACGAGGTGGCGATCGAGGCCATCTTCGCGCACAAGTCCGCCGAGTCGGCGCTTCGCCTGGGGCAGGCCCGCGGGGTGGCGCTGCTGGCGGCGGCGCAGGCGGGACACGAGGTCCACGAATACAACAACGCCACCGTCAAGCGGACGGTCGGGGCCAGCGGCCGGGCCGACAAGGACGAGGTGGCGCGCGTGCTGAAGATGCTGCTGGGCGAGCTCCCCGCCGGGCCGGCCGACGTGAGCGACGCCATCGCCATCGCCATCACGCACCTCGCGCACGCCAGGAACCGGGTCGCGGTGGGCGCGCGCGCAGCGGTGGGGCGCCGATGATCGCCATGTTGCGCGGGAAGCTCGTGGCGCGCGACGCCCCCAGGGGGATCGTGGACGTGCAGGGCGTGGGGTGGGAGGTGTTCGCCACGGCGCGGGCGTTGGACGCCTGGGGAGCAGCAGACGAAGCCGTCACCGTGTTCGTCTCCACCCAGGTGCGCGAAGACGCCATCCAGCTGTTCGGGTTCCCGACCGACCTCGAGCGCCGCGCGTTCGAGGTGGTGATGTCGGTCGATGGGTTCGGCCCGCGCCTCGCGCTCGCCACGCTCGACGCGCTCCCGGCCGGGGAGCTGCACCGCGCCGTCGAAGCCGACGACGCCCGCACGCTCGCGCGCATCCCGGGGGTGGGCGCGAAGAAGGCCCAGCGGCTGGCGCTCGAGCTCAAGGGCAAGCTGCCCGTGGGCTTCGACGTGGTGCCGGGGGCCGCCCGGACGAGGGTCGCTGCGCCTGCCGATCCGCTGCCGCTCGCGCTCGCCCAGCTCGAGTACGGGAAGTCCGAGATCGATCGCGCCCTCTCGGTGCTCGGCGAGCAGGGCCTCGGGGTGGACGCCCCGCTCGAGGCCCGCCTCAAGGCCGCGCTCGTCGCGCTGGCGGGGGCCCGGTGAGCCGCCGCGGGCCGACGTCGGGAGGAGGCACGCGCCTCACGGATCCCGCCACCGCCCCCACGCCCGAGGTGGACCCGGCGCTGCGCCCCAAGCGCCTCGACGAGTACATCGGGCAGGAGCGCGTGCGGGAGAACCTCCGCGTCTACGTCCGGGCGGCGCTCAAACGCGGAGAGCAGCTCGATCACGTGCTCCTCGCCGGCCCGCCGGGGCTCGGCAAGACGAGCATGGCCTACATCCTGGCCGAGGAGCTCGGGGTCGAGGTGCGGACCGCGTCGGGCCCGACGATCGAGCGCAAAGGCGACCTCGCCGCCATCCTCAACGGCCTGCAGCCGCGCGAGGTGCTGTTCATCGACGAGATCCACCGCCTGCCGAAGGCCGTGGAGGAGGTCCTGTACCCGGCGATGGAGGACTTCCAGATCGACGTCATCCTCGGGCAGGGCCCGGGCGCCCAGTCGATCCGCCTCCCCTTGTCCCGGTTCACGCTGATCGGCGCGACCACCCGCTCGGGGATGTTGACGGAGCCGCTGCGCGCGCGGTTCGGCATCCACGCCACGTTCGACTTCTACACCCCCGCCGAGCTCGAGCGCATCGTGGCGCGCTCCGCGGAGCAGCTCTCGCTCGACGTGACGGTCGAGGGCCGCCGGGAGCTCGCCCGCCGCTCCCGGGGGACGCCGCGCATCGCCAACCGCCTGCTGCGCCGGGTGCGCGACTTCGCCGAGGTCGACGGGCGCGCGCAGATCGACCTCGCGGTGGCCAAGAAGGCGCTCGAGCGGCTGGAGATCGACGACGCAGGCCTCGACGCGATGGATCGCAAGATCCTGCACACCATCGCGGTGAAGTTCAGCGGAGGCCCGGTAGGCCTCGACACGCTGTCGCACGCGATCGGGGAGTCCGCGGACACGATCGAGGACACGTACGAGCCGTACCTCATCCAGCAGGGGTTCCTGAACCGGACACCCCGCGGGCGGGTGGTGACCCCCCGCGGCAGGGGGCACCTGGGGTTGCGGCTCGACGATGCTGGTGGTGCGCCGCTGTTCACGCGGGGCGAGGGGGGCACGTGATCGCGTGGTGGGTAGCGTTGAGCGGTTGTGGCAACAAGCTCCCGGTGCAGACCCTCGACGTCGACGGCAACCCCGTCGCCGCCGAGATCGCGGCCACGGAGGACGCCCGGACGCTGGGCCTGATGTTCCGGGACTCCATGCCGGAGAACGCGGGGATGTTGTTCGTGTACGAGGACACGAAGGTCCGGTCCTTCTGGATGAAGGACACCCGGATCCCCCTGTCGATCGCGTTCCTCGACCCACACGGAGCCGTGGTCTCCATCGCCGACATGAAGCCGTTCGACACGCGGTCGACCTCGTCGGTGGTACCGGCCCGCTACGCGCTCGAGATGAACCTCGGCTGGTTCGAGCGGCACGGCGTGGAGCGGGGCGACAAGGTGCTGAACCTGCCCGAAGCGGAACCGACAGCGGGTCGATGAGCGGCGGAACGCGACTCAGGAGGCCGCGCCCCAGTCCTCGATCGGCCAGCGGTGCGTGGCGGCGAGCCGGGCCAGCGCGCGGTCGGGCGCGACCACCCGCGGGTTGCCCACGCGCTGCAGGAGCGTGCGGTCCGAAGCGGAGTCCGTGTAGAACGTCGCCTCCGCCAGGTCGTACCCCGAAGACCTCGCCCAGTCCTCGACGGCCAGGGTCTTGCCGTGGCCGATCGCGAGCACGCCGAGCCGCCCGGTGAGGCGCCCGTTCTCCACCTGGAGCGTGGTCGCGATCTGGTCGTCGAGGCCGAACGCCTCCGTGGCCGCGCGCGCTGCGTAGATCGACCCCGAGGTGGCGAGGACCAGGTGATCTCCGCGCGCCCGGTGTCCGTCGAGCGCCGCGCGGGCGCCCGGTCGCAGGTGGTGCCGGACCTCCTTCGCGAACCAGGCTCGCACCCGCGCGTCGAGGAGGGCCTCCTCCTCGCCCTGCACAGTGCGCGCGGCGGCCTCCATCGCCTCGTTCAAGCCGTCGTCGTTGCCGAGCCCATAGCGGACGAGCCAGTACGCCGCCCACATCAGGTCGGTCGTCCCGATGCGGCCCTCCCGCCACTGGGCGGTCGCCCAGAGCCGACCGCTGTTCACGTCGATGAGCGTGCGGTCGAGGTCGAACAGCGCCAGCGCCACGTGCCCTCCCGCGCGACTATTCGTCGCCGCCCCGCAGGGTCGTGATCTTCGGCGCCACGCCGCCCGGACGACGAGTGCCCTGCGGGTCGATCAGCCGATCGAGCACGATGCCGAGGCCCGCCAACCGCTCGTCGACCAGGGTGAACGAGCGCCCGTCCTCGGTGTGCAGCCGCATCGCCACGCCCATCACGTCCCCACGGCTGTAGGTGACGAGCTCGGTCCACGCGAGGAACGCAGCGCCCTCCTGGAACCGCGCGACGAGGCCGTCGACACACAGGCCCAGCACCTCGACCTTCTCGAGCCCGACCCGCGCGACGACCTCGGTCGGCGGGGTGACGGCGATGAGGTCCTGCGACACGAGGCCTCCGGACGCCAGCTGGACGGAGTCCCAGTGGGAGTCGAGCACGGCCTTGAGCAGGCGGTCTGCGGCGAACCGACCCTGGTCGGCGGGACCCATCTCGCGGAGGACGCGGTCGACGGCGTACTCGGGGAGCGTCAGCGCGCGCGCGAGCCGGGCGAGCAGGACCTGCTCGGGTTCGGCGAGGCGACCGTCCTTCCAGGCCATGCGCGCCACGAAGCGCAGGCACTTCCACCGGTCGTTCGGGGAGACCAGCACCTCGGCGAGGCTCTGGAGGTCGACCGGGCGGGCAGCAGCGAGGGCCCAGGCCCGGACGGCGGTCGCGTCGCCCAGCTCCGGCCGGATCTTGCTCAGGAACTCGACCTCGCTGTCGTGGATGGTGCCGTCCGTGGACGCCATCGACGCGAGGAGCCCGTGCAGGGCCTCGTCGGCGGCGGTCCAGTGGTGGTCGCCGCCCGAGGCCAGCGTGGCGGAGGTGAGATGGGTCGCCATCGGTGCGCTCCCGGCAGGAGGTGGTAGGGTAGCCCGGATCGACCGCGGGCGTCGACGGGTGACGGGGAGGACGGGGTGGACGGGGTCGTCGGGGAGGTTTCGGCAGCGTGGGACTTCGGGGCGGAGGTCCGGGCGGAGCCCACCGAGGTGGGGCTGATCAACCGGAGCTTCTGGCTCCGCGGCGCGGACGGGCAGCGCGTGGCGGTGCTCCAGGAGCTCAACACGCGCATCTTCCGGCCGGAGGTGCACGAGGACATCGAGGCCGTCACCGCGCACCTCGCCGCCAAGGGGCTCACGACGCCGCGCCTCGTGCCGACCCGCGCCGGACGCCGCTGGCACGTCGCGGGGGACGGCGGGGTGTGGCGGTGCCTCACCGTCGTCGGGGACCACACGGTCGAGAAGCTCCGCGACCCCGCCGACGCGCGCTCGGCGGGCGAGCTCGTGGGGCGGTTCCACCGGGCGGTGCGCGACCTCCGCCACGACTTCCGGATGGTGCGCCCCGGCGCCCACGACACCCCCCGGCACGTCCGGCGGCTCCTCGACGCCGTCTCCGAGCACCGAGGGCACCGCCTGCACGCCGAGGTGGCGGAGCTCGCTGCCGAGCTCGAAGTCGGCTGGCGCCAGTGGCGTGGGTCGCTCGGGCTGCCGCGGCGCATCGTCCACGGCGACCTGAAGATCTCGAACGTGCGCTTCGCGGGCCCGGACGCCGTGGCGCTCGTCGACCTCGACACCTTCGCGTGGGGAACGCTCGACGAAGAGCTCGGGGACGCCTTCCGGTCGTGGTGCAATCCGCTGGCGGAGGACACGCGGTCAGCCGTCTTCGACCTCGACCTCTTCGGCGCAGCGATCGAGGGGTACGCCCGGGGCGCCGGGCCCGACGGCCTCTCGGACGCCGAGTGGGACGGCATCGTGCCGGGGATCGAGCGCATCTGCCTCGAGCTCGCCTCGCGGTTCGCCCAGGACGCGCTCGCGGAGTGCTACTTCGGGTGGAACGCGGCGTTCGGAGGCAGAGGAGAACACAACCTCCTCCGCGCCCGCGGGCAGGCTTCGCTGGCCGCTTCGGTCCGCGCCCGTGCCACCGAGGCGCGCAGGCTCGTCGCCCGGGCCCGGTGAACGTCTTTCGGCGAACGTCAGCCCGTGAAGCGCTCGGCGAGGCCGCCGATGACGGGCCACCGGCCGACCTTGCCGGTCATCACGAGCCCGGCGGTGACCAGGAACGAGGGCATGAAGCCGAGCGACAGCGCGATGCCGAGGACGGCGCCCCCGAGGTACGAGACGGCGGACAACGCGGTGCACGCGAGGATCACGAGCCCGCCGAGGTCCTCGGAGATGCTGGACAACGCGGCCCCCACGACCCCGCCGACGACCATCAGGATCAACGGGAACACGACCATGCCGAGGAGGATGGTCCCGATCGAGCCGCCCAGGAAGATGGCGGCCAGGATCAGGGACTGTACGGCGTGGAACCGCACGAACCGGTGCTCCTTCGGCTCCGTCGCCAGGAAGACACCGGCCGCCACCAGGTGGATGAACGAGACCGGCAGGTAGCACGCAGCAGCGGCCAGCTTGAAGTCCAGGGCGCCCGTCTTGGTCTTGCCTTCGAGCACGAGATCGTTGGTCATCGGCGCGACGTATCCCAAGGCCAACGGGGCGCCGGTCAGGTACCGGCGAGAGCACCAGGGTGCTACGTGCACGGCCGAAGGAGGTTCCGTGAGGACATTGGTCACGGTCGCGCTCGTGGGGTGGCTCGCCGCAGGCTGTGTCGGCAAGAAGAAGTACGACGCCTTGCAGGCCGAGTACGATGCCTTTCGCACCGACATGACCGGCCAGCTCGACGGTCAGACCGCCCGAGCCGTCTCGCTCGAGCAGGCGCTCGCCGAAGAGAAGGCGAGGTCGGCCTCGCTCCAGACCGAGAAGACCGCGATGGAGGAGAAGATCGCGAACCTCCTCAAGGACAAGAGCTCGCTCGACGCCTCGGTCGCGCAGATGCAGCTCGCCCTCAAGGACCTCGAAGCGCGCAAGGCCCAGGCAGACGCCCGCATCGCGGAGTTCAAGAACCTCCTCGGCAAGTTCCAGTCGATGATCGACGCGGGCAAGCTCAAGGTGAAGATCGTCAACGGCCGGATGGTGGTGGAGCTCGCGTCGGACATCCTGTTCGCGTCCGGCTCTGCTGGCCTTTCCCCGGAGGGCAAGGCCGCCATCACCGAGGTCGCCGGCGTGCTCGCCTCGATCCCCGATCGCCTGTACCAGGTCGAAGGCCACACCGACGACGTGCCCATCCGGACCGAGCGGTTCCCGTCGAACTGGGAGCTCGGCTCCGCCCGCGCCATCACCGTCGTGCAGTCGCTCGAGCAGGGCGGCGTGCCCCCCGCGCGGCTTTCGGCAGCTTCGTACGCCGAGAACCGACCCGTGAGCCCGAACAAGACCCCCGAGGGCAAGTCGGCCAACCGGCGCATCGAGATCGTGCTCGTGCCCGACCTGTCGCAGCTCCCCGGCTACGAAGAGCTCCAGAAGATGGCGGCGAAGCCTTGAAGAGGTCCTGGTCGGCCCTGGTGCTCCCGGCGGGGTTGTTCCTCGCCGGGTGTGCTCCGCGCCAGCTGCCGGAGGTCCCAAAGCCGAACCCGCCACCTCCGACTGCGCCGCTGCCCGTACCGCTCCGGAACCCGCCGCCCCCGCTGCCCACATGGGACGACGTGGTGTCGGGCCACCCCGCCGGGGCGACGAACCCGCCGTCCCCGGTGCTGCTCCTCACGGCCGACACGCGTTGCTACAAGCAGTGGGTCAGCCCGTTCCTCCCGGCCGAGTACCACCGGTCCCGGGTGACCGAGTGCCCGAACCCAGACGAGGTCGTGGGGAGCTGCGGGACCGAGATCGAGTGCCCGCCCGACGCCGTCGAGCGGACGCGTCCCCCGGCGCCGTGACCCCGCGCGTCCGGACCGAGTGGAGCCAGCGGGTGGCTGCGGAGTACCGCTCCGCCGCGCTGACGGCCCAGGTGCTGCACTGGTCGATCCAGGCCGGCCTGCCCGAGGGGCTGCTGCACACCGCGCTCCGGGTGGTCCGCGACGAGCTCGATCACGCTGCGCTCTCGTTCGATTGCCTGCAGTCGCTCGGGGGAGAAGACGAGCCCGTGCCGCTGGACGCCACCGCCATGGCGGCCCCCGGGACCGCCGGCGTGCTCGGGGGCCTCGTCGACAGCGTGGTCGTGAACTACTGCCTCGGAGAGACCTTCGCGGTGCCCCTGTTCGACGCCATGCGGCGCGGAACGACCCACCCGGCGGCGGCAGCCGTGCTCACCCGCGTGCTCCGGGACGAGGCCATCCACCGGCAGTTCGGCTGGGACCTCCTCGACGAGCTCCTGGCGCGCGTCCCCGGCGTCGACGTCCGGGTCGCGACGCTGCTCCCGACCGCCCTCGACGCCTTCGCTCGGGCGTACGCCCCGGCCGAAGACGGCCCCGACCTGTTGCCCGACGAGCGGGCGTGCGGGCTCCTCGCCCACGCGGACTACCGGGCGATCCATGAGCGGGCGGTGGCGGAGGATGTGCTCCCGCGGTTCGCGAAGCGCGGGATCGTGCTCACATCACGGTGAGGACGCCCTCGACGCCCTTCACCACCTCGTACACCGCGAGCACCCGCTCGACCGTGTCCACGTGCACCTCGATGCGCAGCGACACGAAGTTCCCGTTGGCGCTCGACCGCTCGTCGACCGCCAACAATACCTCAGTGCCGCCCGCCGCCGTCACGACCGCCGTCACCACCGACGAACGATGGACCGGCCGGACGACGACGCGGAACTCGAACGGGCCGGGGAACGCGTGGTTCGCCAGGAGCAGCGCCCGGGCTTGCTCGACCCGCTCGTCTTCGGTCATTGGTACTCCAATCAGATCGGTGATTGCTGGGTTCATCGGAGAAGGAGGTTTCCGGGAACCAGCGCACCCGGACGGCCCCGGTTCGGGTACCCTATGCAGGGTATCCCCGCGCCCACCACCGAAGGAACCATGGCCAAGGACAGCATCACCGGAACCGTGATCGCCGAGCGCTACAAGGTGACAGGGTTCCTGCGGCCCGGACGGATGGGTGACCTCTACGTCGCCCGCCGGGTCGGCGACAACCAGAAGTTCGCGGTCAAGGTCCTGGACCCGGGCTTGTTCACCAACCCAGAGGCGGTCCGGAGGTTCGAGCGGGAGGCGCGGATCGCGCAGGCCATCGCCCACCCGTTCACGCTGCGGGTGCTCGACCATGGCCGATCGGACTCCGGGCGGCCGGGCGGCGGCCCGTACCTCGTCCTCGAGTACGTAGAAGGTGAGCTTCTCTCCGACCTCATCGAGGAGGGACCCCTCGAGCCGAAGCGGGCGGTGGCGATCGCCGGGCGGATCGCGCTCGCCCTGGAGGCCGCCCACCAGAAGGGCGTCGTCCACCGCGACCTCTCCCCCACGAACGTGCTGTTGGCGCAGGTCGCCGGCAAGGAGTTCGTCAAGGTGTCCGACTTCGGGCTCGCGATGATCACGGAGTCGGAGGAGGAGCAGTCGGACGGCAAGGAGGCCACGCTCACTGCGGTCGGGGTGCGGATCGGGACCCCCACCTACATGGCCCCCGAGTACATCGAGGAGTACGAGCTCGACCACCGGGCCGACATCTACGGCCTCGGCATCATGTTGTACGAGATGCTCACCGGGGCCCCGCCGTTCACCGGCCGCCCGTACAAGGTGATGGAGGCCCACGTCCACGAGCCCGTGCCGAAGCCCTCCAGCAAGCGGCCCGACATCCCCCCGTGGCTCGACGACCTCGTGTTCCGGCTCACCGCCAAGCGCCCCGACCAGCGCCTCCAGTCCGCCGCCGAGGTCGCCGAAGCCATCGAGCGCGGCACCGGCGTGAAGATCGAGGTCACCGAGTACCGGTCGCCCACCGCCGAGCCCGCGCCCGTACGCGCCCAGGCCCCGGCTCCGGTCGACCAGAAGGACCCGATCCTCGAGCACTTCGTCACCAGCAACCTCGGCGAGGTCTCGCGGAACAAGGGCATCAAGGCCCCCCCGAAGGACCGCCGGTTCCTGGTCACCCGGGTGGCGCGGGAGTCGATCGCGGCCCGCACCGGCGTGCAGGTCGGCTACACGCTCCACCTGCCCGACGAAGACCACGGCGGGTTGCTCGACCCGCGGCTGTGGCTCCACGTGGTCGAGCGCCGGCGCTGGGTGTTCTACACGAGCGACGGCGGAGACCGGCTCGAGATCGTGGCGTCCGGGGTCCCGATCGGGCTCGAGGTGTGCCGGTCGGCCGAGAACATCGTGGCCAACTACGATCCGCTGCTCCCCGAGCCCGCGGCGCTGCTCGACCTGTGGTCCCAACAGCGGTGGGACGAGCTCGAGAAGCTCTCCAAGGCCACGCTCCTGCAGCAGCAGAGGGGCGGCGGCGGCATCGGTGGGAACCTGTTCGGCCGATTCCTGGCCGGAAGCGAGAAGCGGGTGCTGGTCGACCACCCGGCGCTGTTGTTCCACGGCATCGCCCTCGTCGAGACGAAGCGCCCTCAGGGCCACCTCGATGTGACGGAGTTCGCCGCGAAGTACGCCTCGAAGTGGCCGAACGTGTACGCGGCCCTGTCGGACTGGTACGCAACGATGCACCAGTGGAAGGTGGTCACCGAGCCCCACGCCCGGCAGCCGCTGGCCGAGAAGCTCGCAGACGTCGTGCTGCGCGAGCCGTTGCCGCTCCTCGTCAAGCGGTACACCGAGCTCCTCGGGGCTGCACCTCCGGGCTCTCCGTGGCTCGGCCAGCCGTTCGCCGAGTACAGCATGGACTCCGTCGACGGCAAGTCGACGGCGCGCCTCTACGAGACCCTGGAGCGCATGGACGAGAGCCAGCTGCTCGCAGTGTGCCTGCTCGGCGGCTACCGCGGAACGCCCGACTACGACGCGTTCATGCACCGCTTCGCCAACCACATGGCGTTCTTCGAGCCGTTCCTGTACGGCCTGCACGTGGTGACCACGCAGCAGGAGCCCGAACACGACAAGCCCGAGCTGTACCGCGGCGAGGCCATGGTGAAGGGCAGTCGGATTCCGTTCGTGGTGCTCCACGACTACCGTGCGTTCGTCCAGCGCGCGGTCAAGCCGCCGGCGATCCCGACGGTGTACCTGATCGATCGCCGCGGGACCTGCGTCCACGAGGGCCAGCTCACCGACGTCGATCTGTGGGACGCGCTCGTGCTGGCCGGCCGCATGCGGGTAGAACGGTTTCGTGGAGGGGGACGCTGATGGCTGGTACGGGAGGAACGTTCGACCCTGAGACCTTCGACCCGGACGCCCCGGGAGCGCTGGAGGACGGGCTGTTCGGCCTGCCGCACGGGCTCGAGCACGCGCTGGTCCACGTGATCCCCGTGCCCTGGGAGGCCACGACGTCGTACGGGCGCGGCACCGCGCGGGCCCCGGCCCGGGTGTTGGAGGCGTCGCGGCAGGTGGACCTCCACGACGTCCAGACCGAGAACCCCTGGCAACGCGGGATCGCGATGGTCCCGTCCGACCCCGAGGTCGAGGCGTGGAACGAGGCCGCCTGCGCAGACGCCCTCCCCATCGTGGCCGCCGGCGGGGCCCACACCGACGAGCTCCGCGAGCGGCTCGCCAGGGTGAACGGGTTGTCCGAGCGGATGAACCAGTGGGTGTACGACCGCACCCGAGAGGTGTTCGGACGGCGCGCGATCCCCGGGATCCTCGGGGGCGACCACTCGGTGTCGTTCGGCGCCATCCGCGCGGCGGTCGAGCGTCACCCGGGGCTCGGCATCCTGCACATCGACGCCCACGCCGACCTGCGCGAGGCGTACGAGGGCTTCACGTGGAGCCACGCCTCGATCTTCTACAACGTCCACGAGCGTGTGCCCGGGCTCGGGAAGCTGGTCCAGGTGGGGATCCGGGACTTCGGCCGCTCGGAGGCCGAGCGCATCGACGCCTGGGGCGACGTGACCACCTACACGGACCACGAGCTCGCGTGGGAGCTGGCGTCGGGTGAGCCGTGGATGCGCATCGCGGCCCGGATCGTGCGCCAGCTGCCGAAGAAGGTGTGGATCAGCTTCGACATCGACGGGCTCGACCCAGCCTTGTGTCCCGCGACGGGGACGCCGGTGCCCGGTGGGCTCGCCTGGCGCGACGCGCTGCTGCTGCTGCAGCTGCTCGCCGAAGACCACGAGATCGTCGGCTTCGACCTCGTGGAGGTCGGCGACGCGGAGTGGGACGCGAACGTCGGCGCCCGCCTGCTGTACAAGCTCGCGGGCTGGGCGATCGCGACGCATCCGGCGAAAACGGGCTGAGCCGCAGGGCGCGGGAGCGGCGCTCGTGGCCCGCTCTCCGCGCTGCTCGTCCCCCTCCGGTGGAGGGACGCGCTGCTCAGAGCTGCTGGGAGTAGAACTCGATGATGGCGTTCTCGTTGTAGTCCACGGGCACGTCGGAGCGCTCGGGCTTCATGAGGAGCTTGCCCGCGGCCTTGGCCGGGTCGATCTCCAGCCACGAGGGCTTCGGCATGGTCATGGTCTGCTCGAGGATCTCGGCGACCCAGGCCTTGCCCTTCGACTTCTCGCGCAGGCCGATCTCGGTGCCCTGGCTGACGTGGAAGGAGGGGCGGTCGACGCGCTTGCCGTTCACGAGCACGTGGCCGTGGACGACGAGCTGGCGGGCCTGGACGATCGTGCGGGCGAAGCCGAGCCGCCACACGAGGTTGTCGAGCCGCGACTCGAGCAACAGGACGAGGTTCTGGCCAGCGGGGCCCTTCATCCGGGAGGCTTCCGACACGTAGCGGCGGAACTGCTTCTCGAGGATGCCGTAGTGCCAGCGGGCCTTCTGCTTCTCGACCAGGCGGATCTTGAAGTCGGAGGGCTTGGACTTGCGCTTGGTGCCGTGCTCACCGGGCGGGAACGGACGATCGAGAGTACCGACCGTCGTCAGACCGGGAAGCACCGTACCCACTGCCCGGCACTTCTTGAGCCGGGGTCCACGATAACGAGCCATT
>JBIKWC010000453.1:0-4107 GCA_044356535.1 Myxococcota bacterium | reverse complement strand
CAGGCACCACCCCGATCCGGACGAGCGGGTCGGGGACGGGCAGGGGCACGGGCAGGGGCACGGGCAGGGAAGGAGCCCTGGCGCGAGGCCGCTCCGCGGCCTACGCCCCACAGGCTCCTAGGCACCGCGCGTGTTCGGCTCGCCCTTGAACGGACCCACCAGCTCGGACGTGATCCAGCCGCCGTAGTAGCCACCCGGCTGCGGTCGGCAGCGCTCCCCGGCGACGAAACAGGCCAGCCGGTCTGCGTAGAAGGCGACGTGACCGGCGATGGCCTTTGCCTCGGGGAACGGCTGCTCGTACGACCAGGCTGCGCGCTCGAGCCTGCCTCCGGCGACCGCGACGTCGAACGAGGTGCACAGGCCCTTCCACTCACACGCCGAGGTCACCGACGGCGCAGCGAGACAGGTGATGTCGACGTCCGCGCGCGGCAGATAGAACGTCGGCGGGTGCGAGGTCTCGAGGACCCGGTACGCCCTGCGGGTGCGGGCGACTTCGATCTTGCCGTGCAGCACCACCACCTCGCGGGTGTCCGGGACCAACAGGGGTGGGCGGGGGTAGTCCCACACCGACTCCTGTCCCGGGCCAGGAACCACGGCGAACGCAGGACGGCGGACTCCGGTCCAGGTCCACCCGGTGCGCGCCGCCCGGGCCCAGGGCGGGAGGTCGTCTTCGGTCATGGTGCCCTCCGCCGAGCCGTAACGATCCTGCGGGCGCCGTCTCGTCGACGGGGGTCCACTCCGCCGAGACGGCCCCACCGACTACTCCTCCGGGGTGAAGAACGCCCGGATCGCGGGGAGCGGGTCCACCTCGATCGTCGGCTGCCAGTCCGCGGGCAGCAGCTCCAGCACCTCGCGCCAGCGGAACCGTCGGTCCACCAGCAGGATCACGCCGCGGTCCTCCTCCCGGCGGTGCAGCCGGCCCGCGGCCTGCACCACCCGCGTCATCCCCGGGACCAGCGACGCGTACAGGAACCCCTTGCCGAACCGCCGCTCGTAGCGCTCCCGGAGGAGTTCGCGCTCCAGGCCTACCGGCGGCAGCGCCGGCGAGACCACGATCACGAGCGACAGCGAGCCGGACGGCAGGTCGATCCCCTCCGCGAAGACCCCACCCAGCACCGCCAGCAACACCGTCGGCGGGCCGCCGGGGTGCAACAGCGCCAGGACCTGCTCCCGCAGCGCGTCGTCCATCCCGGGCCGCTGGACCACCACCTCGCGCCCGAAGGTGCAGCGCCCCGCGAGGTCGTCGAGCATCTGGAACGACGGGAAGTAGATGGCGGCGTTGCCCGGCGCCGCGCCCACGGCGGCCACCAGCAGCTTCGCCGTGGCCTCCGCGTGCTCCGCCCGGTCCTTCAGCGCCGTGGAGATGCGGGGCGCCACGAGCACCCGCCGGTGCTCCGGAGGGAACACGGAGGGGACGCGCACGACGTCGGTCGACGCCTCCGGCAGGCCGAGCGCGTCGCGGTGGAACTCCGGCGGAGACAGCGTCGCGGACAGGCCCACCACCCCACCGAACGTCTGGAGCATCGCCCCCAGCCGCCGCCCCGGGTCCAGGCACACGAGCGTGAGCGCCTCGGCGCCCGGCGTGACCGTGACTATCGGCACCCGCTCGGGACCCTCCGCCTCGTCGGGTGGGGCGGCGGCGTCCTCCTCCACCGCCTCCGCGAACGACAGGACCCGCCACGCCAGCTCCATCCAGGGGTCCTCGGGCTGCGCTGCGAGCGCCGAGAGCTCCGCCTTGCGGTGCGCGTAGTCCATCGCGAGCGCATCGATCTCGTCGGCCAGCGCGCGGAAGGGCCCGACCTCCACCGTGGCCGTGAGGTCATCGCCCGTCCGGCGGTCGCCGCCCCGCCGGGCGATCCGCAGGAGCTCGGCCTCCACGCGCTGGGCGAGCCCCACCCAGGGCGCGAACGTCGGGCCCTTCAGCCACAGGGACTGCGCAGCCGCCCGCGCCCCGGCGATCTCGAGGCGCGGCGAGTACCACCCGCGCGCGCGCTCCGCGAGCTGGTGGACCTCGTCGACAACGAGCACGAAGCCCCTGGCGCCGTCGCCGCCGAACAGCCGCTCCAGGCGGACCCCGGGCTCCAGGGCGTAGTTGTAGTCGCCGATCACGACGTCGAGCTGGGGCCCGGCGTCGAGCCCGAGCTCGTAGGGGCACACGACGTGGACGCGCGCAGCGTCCTCGAGGGCCCGGGCGTCGACGTGCACGTCCGACGTGAGCAGCCCCCCGGGGAGCCCGGCGGCCCGGAGCTTGTCGTAGTAGTCGGCAGCGTACCGGCACACCTCGGGGCGGCAGTCGACGACCTCCTGCAGGCACGCCTTGGCGCGCGCCCGGAGCACGAGCGAACGCAGGGGGAGCCCGCGGGCGGCGAACGTGGCCAGCGCCCGCACGATCCCGGGCTGCTGGGTGGTCCGGGCGGTGGCGAAGAACACCTGCCGGTCGGTGGCGAGCGCGTGGCGGAGCGCGCCGGCCAGCGCCGCAGCGGTCTTGCCGAGGCCCGTCGGCGCCTCCACGAGCACGGTGTTGCCGGCGTCGAGACCCCAGTGCACGGCCTCCACGATCTCGCGTTGCCCGGGCCGCCACGCGTCGAACGGGTCCGGCGGCGTGCGACTCCGGCGGCGCTGCATCCAGGCCACGCGTGCGGAGCGCTCGCGGACCAGGTCCTCGGCCCGCCGCCGGATGCGGAGCCCGATGGCGGCGTGGTCGTGGGCGACCCCCAGGACCTGGCGGCTGCCGTCGTACACGGAGACCACCACCAGCCGACCGACGGGGTGCTGGTGGCCGCTCTCCTGCAGCATCCACAGGTACACGCGGAGCTGGTCGACCCACGACGGCCAGTCGTCGAGCGTGGTGCCGTGGAGCCGCCGGGCGTCGAGCGCGCTCGACTTCACCTCCTCGACGACGGAGTGGTCCCCCTCGGTCGACAACCCATCCACCCGACCGAACAGCTCCACGGTCCAGTCGTCGACGGGGATGGGCCGCCGCACGCTCACCTCGGCCCGGAAGGCCGCGTCCTCCCCGCTGCGCTCGAGCTGCCAGCTCGTGTGGATGCGGCGCCCGGCGGCGGCGCGGGCCTGCAGCGACTGGACCACCGCGAGCCCGAGGGAGCCGCGCCGCTCCTCCTCGACGAGGTCGCGCACGGACAACAGGATCCGCTTCTCCGCGTCGTCGTATCGGATGGCCATCGCAGCCGGCAGGTAACGCTGCGTGATCTCTCCCGAAGAATTTTGTAGGCGTGGTGGACGACCGTAGCGGATGCAGGTATACGTAGTGCATCATGACGCACCTGTTCACCAACGCTGGCCGACCACCAGAGCCCCGAGTGCTCTGCGCGCGCCCGCGTGGGCGGGATCGTCGAGATCCGTTCGGCCCTCGTCGGGCCTGAGTCGGCGTTCCTCCGGGAACCTGGCCTCAGGCCGCTCGAGGGTCGTGATCGCGCAGCAGCCTGCGGCGTCGGCGCTCCGTCGTCGTCCCCGGTCACCCGGGGGCGCAATGGATACGTCTGTGTCGCATGCTGCCTCTTCGGTCCGTTGGTGCAGTTGGTAGCACGCCGGCGCGTCACGTCGGAGGTCACGGGTTCGAGTCCCGTACGGATCGCTCATCGGCTGCCAGGGGGCAATCCCCCTGGCCCCCCCTGGGTGCGCGCGCTCCGCGACGCACCTGGGCTTCGACTCCAAACACGGGTGTGGGGAAGGTGGTCATCCCGGCGCGTTCGGAACGCGCAGATCGCTGGTTCGACTCCAGCCACCCGTATCGATTGTCATGGTTGCAGGCAGGGACAGGTGTAGCGGTTGCATTCCGGTCTGGGAGGCCGGCGGCGCCGGGTTCGATTCCCGGGTCCCTGACTGACCTCGTTCCTGGTGCGTCGGCGAACCGCCGGGATACTCCGCCGCCGCGGGGGTCCCATGTGGTGGTTGTTCGCGTGTGGTGGGGACGACAAGGACGCCGGGCCAGCGGAGCCCGGGCTCGAGGACAACTTCGGCGTCGAGGAGGACCTGGGCACCGACGGGTGCGACAACCTCCTGCCCGAGTGCCTGTACCCGTACCCGTCGGATGCGTACGTCGCGGCCGACGGCACGTTGGCGATCCCGATCCTCTTCCTGGGCCTG
>JBIKWC010000195.1:0-14301 GCA_044356535.1 Myxococcota bacterium | reverse complement strand
ATGCCACGCCGTGAGCACGCGGTCGTCGGAGACCACGGTCCCCGCGCAGCTCGCGCCGCCGAGCCGGAGGAACACGACCGCCTCGAGCCACGTCGGGATCACGCCACCAGCCGCCGCAGCAGCCGGAGGACCAGGCGCCGCTCGGCGAACCCGCCGGGCTGTCCGAGGAGCGCCTCGATCCGGGCGCGCGCGCTGCTGTGGTCGCCGGCCGAGCGGTGCCAGGCCACGAGCGCCACCACCGGCGCCAGGAACTCGCCCTCCCGCGGATCGGTCCCCGTGGCCCGCAGCCGATCGAGCCAGGTCTGCGCTTCGTCGAGCGCTCCCTCGACCGCGCAGGAGCACGCCATCAACCCCGCGACCTGGGCCACGATCCAGGGAACCACGCCCTCTGCGTCGCCCAGCGCCTGGGCCAACACCTCCCGGGTACGCTGGTGCCGGCCGCGCTCGAGCTGCAGCATGCCGAGCTGCAACCGGGTGACCGCGCGCTCGATGCGGGCGCCGTGGGGCGTGAGCTCGTCGAGCGCCTCGACCAGGAGGTGCTCGGCTTCGTCGAGGCGGCCCTCGTCCTGCCGGAGCGCCGCCAACCGGCGCAGCGTCACGGCCTCCTGGACCCGATCCCCGGTCTCGCGCAACACCTGGCGCGCCTCCTCGAGGCAGGCGGCTGCCTCCGCCGCGTGGCCGAGCTCGGCGTGGGCCCAGCCTTCGACCGACTGCGCGAGGCCCTCGCGGCCGCGATCCCCCATCTGGCGGGCCGTCTGGCGCGCCGCCTGGAGCTTCGGGAACGCCTCGGCCGGACGAGCCATGCGCACGAGCGCCACCGCGTACCCGACCAGCAGGACCACGCGCGACTTGTGGTCTCCCACCGCCGACAACAGCAGCAGCGCCTGCTCGGCGTGCCGCTCGGCCTCGACGGGATCGTGGCGCTTCTCGAGGCAGAACGAAGCGCGGTTGGCGAGGAGCACGCCTTCGGTCCACCGGTCCCCCACCCGGCGGAGCACCCGGAGGGCCCGATCGAACTCGGCGCCGGCCTCCTCGACGCAGTCCTGCTGGGCCAGGACCTCGGCGAACAGCTCGCGCGCCCTCCCCTCCCCG
Source organism: Myxococcota bacterium (assembly GCA_044356535.1). Lineage (GTDB taxonomy): Bacteria > Myxococcota_A > UBA796 > UBA796 > JACKER01. Next base: position 13,209 of record JBIKWC010000195.1, on the reverse strand, counting down.
CCCCGGTCGCCGAGCCGGGTGTACAGCTCGATGGACTCGCGCAAGTCGTTGGCGGCCTGCTCGAGGCGGCCTTCGTCGGCGCCGACCCGCCCGAGGCCCATGCGGGCGCGCGCGAGGTTCGAAAGGTGCTGCGGCGCCGTCCGGATCGACTCCTCGAAGTCTCGCCGCGCCTCCGCCAGGCGATCGCGGGAGAAGTGGTGGAACGCGCGATCGGCGAGCACCCGGGCGAGCCACCGGGGATCACCGGCCGTGCGCGCGAGCCCCACGGCCTCCTGGAGGAGGGCCTCGAGCAGCGGGAGCGGCCCACGCGCCGCGAGCAGCGGGAACAGGCACGTGACCGCGCGAACCCGCTGCAGCAGCTCCGGGGCCTGCGCGGCGATCGCCACGAGGTTCGCCTTCTCGCGCGCGAGCTCCTCCATGCGCTCGGCGCCGCCCGGGCCATACAGCCGACCCGCGAGGTCCTCCATCTCGCGCAGGTAGTAGGCCGCGTGCCGCGCGCGCACCGCGGTGATCCGCTCCTCGCCGCCCTCTCCGAGGAGCTTCGCCCGCGCGTACTCCCGGATCGACTCGAGCAGCCGGTACCGCAGGTCGCCGGACGGCAGGTCCTCGACCGCCAGGAGCGACTTCTCGCGCAGCGACTGCACCAGATCGGCGGGCCACGGGAGGCTGGGATCGTCGAGCACCTCCTCGGCCGCCTCGAGCGAGAACCCACCTTCGAACACGGACAGCGACGAGAGCGCCACCCGCTCCTCGGGCGTGAGCAGGTCCCACGACCAGTCGAGCGCGGCCTCCAACGTGGCGTGCCGCCGCGGGCGATCGCCGCGGGGATCCCCGAGCAGGCGGAACCGCGACGACAGCCGCTTGAGGAGCTGCGAAGGCGACAACGTCCCGAGCCGGGAGGCCGCGAGCTCGATCGCCAGCGGGATGCCGTCGAGCTGCGCCACCACATCGCGCAGGACGTCGCGGTCTGCGTCGCTGATGGCGGCTCCAGGGCGGGCGGTCTGCGCGCGATCCACGAGCAGATCGAGGGCGTCGCGGGGCGGTAGCGGCGCGAGCTCCAGGAGGCGCTCGCCACCCACGTGCAGGCGCTCGCGGCTGGTCACCAGGAAGATGACGCCCGGCACCTCGTCGAGCCACCGGCCGACCGTGATCGGGGCGAGGGCGACGAGCTGCTCGAAGTTGTCGAGGACGACGAGGGTCCGCCCGGACTGCTCCACCCGCTCGGCCAGCGCGTGCCCCGCGGACGCGGGATCGGGGAGCGTGCCCGGGAGCTGGAGATCGCTCACGAGCGCGGCGCAGATGCCTTCGGCCGTGCCGACCTCTGCGAGGTCGCAGAACCAGGCGCCCCCGCCGAGCGTGGGGCCGCGATCGGTGGCGAACCTGCGGGCGAGGCGCGTCTTCCCGGTGCCGGCGGGCCCGGTGAGCGTGAGGAGGTGGGCCCCGCCGGCGATCAGCTCCTCGAGGCGCTGCCGCTCCTGTACGCGGCCGACGAACGAGGTGCGCTCGATGGGCGTGGCGGGCCCCGCTGCCGGCGCCAGCGAGGGCGGCGGCGGCGCCGGGAGGGGCACCGAGCCGCTGGCGGAGGGCGCGACCGGGGCGTCGTCGAGCGGGGCGAACCGGTAGCCGATCCCGTGGACCGACAGGATGTGGATCGGCTCGGACGGATCGGGCTCGATCTTGGAGCGGAGCCGCTTGACCGCCAGATCGACGGCGCGCGTGGGGTTGGTGGAGCGGTAGTGCCAGACGTCGACGAGCAGGGCCTCGCGGGGGACGGCTTCGCCGGAGCGGGCCGAGAGGTACGCCAGGAGCTCGGTCTCGCGGGTCGTCAGCGGGACCACGCCCGCCCGCGACACGAGGCGCTGCCGCCCGAGATCGACCTCTCCCGTGCGCAGCCGCACCATTCCCGACGCGAGCCCGCTCAAGTGCCGTCCGCTGTGTTCGAACCTGGGACCAAGCGCTCCCGCCCTCCGCGCTCTGTGCGGCCGCAGTATATCCTCGCAGCATGGTCGACCCCGTCCGACGGCTGACCGTCGACGACGAGCCAGCGCTCACCGCGCTGCTCGAGCAGGCTCCCGTGGTGAACCTGTTCCTCCGCGGCTTCCTGGCGGCGCATCCGGTGGATCGCGGCTGGTGGTACGGGGTCGGGCGGGTGCGCGCTGCGGTCCTCGTCGTGCCCGCGCGGGTCGCGGTCCCGTTCGCCCCCGATCCGTCGGACGCGGCGCAGCTCGGGCGACACCTGCGCGAGCAACACGCAACGACCCTGCTCGTGGGCCCCCGCGCCGCGTGTGACGCGCTGTACCGGGCGTGGGCGCCCGCGGTGCCCCCGACCCGCGTCCACGATCAGCGCCTCTACGTGCTCGCCGGGGAGGCGGCCGGCCCGATCACCGAGCCCGAGGGCTTCCGGGTCGCCCGTCCGGAGGACGCTCCGCTCGTGAGCGTCGAGGCCGCGCGGATGGAGCTCGAGGACCTCGGCACCGACCCCAGGCGCGACGCCGCCCGCCACGAGAAGGCCGTGCGGGAGCGGATCCGCAGCGGGCGGACGTTCGTGATCGAGCGCCGGGGTGAACTCGTGTTCCAGGTGAACGTGGGGACCCAACACCCGGACGGCTGCCAGCTCGGCGGCACCTGGGTCCCGCCCGAGCACCGCCGGGGCGGGCTCGCGACCCTGGGCGTCGCAGCGACGTGCCGGCGGCTCCTCCGCAGCGCGCCCCGGGTCACGTTGCACGTGAACGAGTCCAACACCGGGGCGGTCCGGGTGTACGAGAAGGTGGGCTTCACCCGCGACGAGGCGTTCCGGCTCCTCGTGCCCTGACACCGGCACCCGAGGAACGGACCCGATATGCGGTCCGTCCAGGAGGACTCCGGATGCTGCACGCCGACCTGCGCTTCGGTGAAGCGGTGGCCCGCAAGGTCGCCGAGCTGGAACGCAACACGGACGCCGAGATCGTGGTCGTCGCGGCGCCCCGCTCGGGGTCCTACCGCGACCTCGAGCTGTTGGCGGCGGCCGGGGTGGCGCTGGTGGCGCTCGTGATCGTGGTGTTGTTGCCCTGGCCGGTGCACCCGCTCCTGGCCCTGCTCGACACCACCTTCGCGTTCGGGATCGCGGCGTGGGGCTTCTCCGGCCGGGCGTTCGTGCTCCAGCTGGCGTCGCCGGAGCGGCGGGCCCGCCAGGTTGCGATGATGGCCGCCGCGGAGTTCCACCTCGAGTCCGTCCACGCCACGCCGCGCCGCACGGGCGTCCTCGTGTACGTGTCCTCGCAGGAGGGCCTCGTCGAAATCGTCCCCGACCTCGGCGTGGAGGCCCTCGTCCCGCGCGCGCACTGGTCCGAGGTCGCCCGCCTCGTGCGCGCCGAGGACCTCCCCGGCTTCCTCGCCGGCCTCGAGCGCGTGGGGAAGGTGCTGGACACCTGGGTCCCGCGCGCCGGAGAGCGGGGTGTCGCGCTGGCCGACGCGCCCCGGATCCGCGCATGACCACGTTCGTCGACGCGCTCCCGCCCACGGCCCGCAACGCCCTGCTCGGCGGCACCGGGGTCGCGCTCGGAGTGGCCACGGCGTGGCTCGGGCGGTCGGGCTGGCCCACGTGGCTCGAGCACCTCGTCGTGGTGGCCCTCGCGGCGGTGATCCTCGCCACCTGGCGCGAGGCGTGGCGACGCGCGCCAGCGGCCGAGCTCGCAGCCGGCGACCACCGGCTCCGCGGGGTCCACTCCGGGGCGGTCGCGCCCTCGCGCACCGCGTCCTGGAACGACCGCCTGGCCGCGATCGACCCCGCGTTCTCGGTGCCGGTCCTGCACCGCGCGCTGCGGGCGCTCGCCAACGAACCCGACGGTGGCCCCCCCGCGGTGCTCTCCTGCGACTTCCCGCCTGGCGAGCTCGTGGTCTCGGCGGTGCTCCCGGGCCGGCCCAACTCGGTGCGCCTGCGGGTGTCGCGACCCCTCGGGGTGCCCCTGTCCCCGCCCGAACACGCGGAGCACGGGTGGCGCCTCCTCTCCAAGGAGTTCGTGCCCGGCACCGTCCCCGTCGTGCGGCCCGAGGTCGACCCGGGCATGCCCGCCGCCCGGCGCGCGCTCCTGCTGCGCGATCCGTCGTTCTCGCTCGACGACTTCGCGTCGTACCTGCGCCAGCTCCGGGCCGAGCTCGCTGCAGGCGAACGCCGCGAGCACCTGGACCCACAGGCGGTCGCCGACCTCGCGTTCTACGGCGTCCCCGGGCCCGCCGCGGGCGATCTGCCGGTGCGTTGGCTCGAGGTCGAGCTCGACGGCTGGTTCGAGCGCATCGAGGTCGAGCACGCCGGGTGGTGGGTGTCGCTCCTCCGCACCGCCGGGGATCCGGGCGCCGCCTGGCGGGTGTGGCGGCTCGTGCCCGTGCGGGGTGACCAGTGACGCCCCGGATGCGGCGGTGGCTGCTGATCGTGGCGCTGGTGGCGTTGGCGGCGCTGCTGTTCGTCGACACCGACGCCTGGGCCCGCGTCGGTGGTGGCCAGTCGTACGGCAGCAGGCGCTCGTCGAGCAGCTCGTCGGGCGGCGGCGGCGGCGACATCGACGTGGGGCTCGTGCTGTTCCTGATCCAGCTCGTGGTCGAGTTCCCGGCGATCGGGATCCCGGTCGTCGTGGTGGCGGGCGTGGTGTGGTTCGTGTCGCGGAACCAGGCCCCGGTCAGCGCGCGCGGCCGCAACACGACCCGCGCCGTGGCGGCTGCCTCGCGGAGCGTGACGGGCCTCGACGCCCTCCGCGCCCGCGACCCCGACTTCTCGGTGCCGGTGTTCCTGGACTACGCGGTCCTGCTGCACCGCCGCGCCCTCGAGGCCGTCACGAACCGCAGCGGAGACGACGCCCTCTCCCCGTTCGTGGACCCGGCGGCGCTCGAGCAGCTCCGCGGGCGCCTCGCGAAGGTCACGGCCGTCACCGAGGTCGTCTGTGGCGCGGTGCGGGTGCTCAAGGTGGAGCACGGCGAAGAGCAGGACCGCCTGTACGTGCGCCTCGAGACGACCCGCGTGGAGTCGGGGCCGAAAGGCGAGCGCCGGTTCACGATCGAGGACTGGCTGGCCTTCCGCCGCGCGAGCGACGCCCAGAGCCTGCCGCCCGACAAGATGGAGTCCCTGGCCTGCCCGTCGTGTGGCGCCCCCGTGGAGGTCACGGTGCTCGGCGCCTGCACGAACTGCGGCACCGGCATCACGAAGGGCCAGCTCCAGTGGCAGCTCACGTACTTCGAGGAGCGCGCGCGCACCGAGGTCACCGGGCCGCAGCTCGCGCTCGGGCCGGGCGGCGACGAGCCGGCGGTGCGCCTGCCGGTGGTGCTCTCCCCTACCCTCGCGAGCGACCTGAAGGCCCTGGACGACTTCGACCAGGCGGTGTTCCAGGCGCGCGTGAAGACCACGTTCCTGGAGCTGCAGTCGGCGTGGACGGAGGGCCGGTGGCAACGGGCCCGCCCGTTCGTGACGGACCGGATGTTCCAGACGCTGCGGTTCTGGATGGAGCAGTACGCGACCTCGGGCCTGCGCAACGTGCTGGAGGAGGTGTCCCTCGTGGAGTCGCGCCTGGTGGAGGCGCAGGCGGATCGCTGGTTCCAGGCGGTCACGGTGCGGATCGTGGGGCGGATGAAGGACAGCACCGTCGACGCGAAGGGCAAGGTGGTGAGCGGCAACGCGAAGGTGGCGCGGCGGTTCGCGGAGTACTGGACGTTCGTGCGCTCGGTGGAGCGCGCGCCGACGCAGGGCGACGCGCTGCAATGCCCGTCGTGTGGGGCGCCCCTGGACCGCGTGGACGAGACGGGGGTGTGTGGGTACTGCTCGTCGAAGATCACGAGCGGGCGGTTCGACTGGGTGTTGTCGCGGATCGAGCAGCCCCAGGCGTACCGGTAGGGACCCGCCCACGCGGCAACCATCCGCCCTCGAACCGACCAGGTCCCGAACCATCCCCCATCCAACCGACCACTTCCCCGCCAGAACGGCCCATGCGCCGAGCGGGCTGGCCGAAACGCGGCGTTGGCTCCATGGCGCGCCGCCGCGCTTCCGGACGTTGGTCGGTTGGGAGGGGGATGGTTCCGCACCTGGTCGGTTGGGAGGGGGATGCTTCCGATCAGACCATCTGGAGGGATACCGGACGACCGTGTGGACCCGCGACGGAGAAGCCTGGAACCTCGCGGTGGCCGCCTCCCCGCTCTTCCGGGCGTTCGGCGACGACCCGCGCCACGTCAACACCTGGGTCGCCCACTTCCCCTTCGTGTGGCTCCCCACCGTCCTCGTGGTCTTCGCGGCCATCGGGCACCTCGCCGTGACGCGCCGCCTGCTGTCCAGGGAGGGATGAGAGCGGGGAGGCGACGGGTTATCGGGCGACCGCCGAGGTGCTCATGTGGATCGTCGCCGCCGCGTTCGCCGCCCCCACCCACTCCCAGGTCACGACCGCGTCCCACGCCGACGCCGGGACCGTCAAGATCCTCACCGTCAACCTCGGGGGCATCGACTGCTACCGGGGCACCGCCGTCGTCGACGTGGCCCCCGAGAAGCTCCTGTCCGTCGTCGCCGACATCGAGGGCGCGAAGTCCTGGTCCACCGCCGGCATCACCGAGGCCAAGCTCCTCTCCAAGGTCGGGAACAAGGTCGAGTACTACCAGTACCTCGACGTTCCCGGCTGGACGATGTCCGCCGACCGGTTCTGGTTCCTCGAGTCCACCATCGAGGCCGGCGCCGAGAAGTCGAGCCTCAAGTGGTCCCCCCTCGTGAACGGTGGCGCCCACGCCGCGTACTACGCCGAGGTCAAGGCCGCGCACCCCGACGCCGTGGAGCCCACCGCCAACACCGGCTCGTGGACCTTCGCGCGCCAGCCCGACGGCACGCACCTGACGTACCAGGTGTGCACCCTGCCCGGCGGGTCCATCCCCTCGATGGTGCAGAACGCCGCCACCCGCAAGACGCTGCCCGACACCGTGGGCGACGCGGTCCGGGCGGCGAGGAAGCGGTGAGCGAGCGCCTCGACCCGCTCGTCCAGGAGGTGCGCGCGTTCGTGGCCGAGCGGGACTGGGCGCAGTTCCACTCCCCGCGCAACCTGGCCATGGCGCTGTCGGTCGAGGCCGGGGAGCTGCTCGAGCTGTTCTTGTGGAGCCGCGACGACGGCCCGCAGCCCGCCGTCGAGGCCCGGGTGCCGAAGGTCGCGGACGAAGCGGCGGACGTGTTCCTGTGCCTGCTCAACCTGTGTGACCGGATGGGCATCGACCTCGAGGCCGCGCTGCACGACAAGCTCGCCCGCGCCCGCGAGAAGTACCCGGCCGACGTCGTGCGCGGGAAGGCCCTGAAGTACGACGAGTACGGCGGGCCCTGATCAGTCCTCGATGGCCTCGATGCCCTGCGCCGCCAGCCGCGCGATGCCGGCTTTCATGGCCTGGACCTGCTCCGGCGGATGCCCCTGCCAGTCCGTGACCTCCCCCACGACCCGGAGCGGATCGCGTGCGGTAGGACTTCGTCGGGTTGCCCGGGAACTTCTTGTCCGTCAGGTTCGGATCGTCCTCGATCGGGCCCGTCGGCTCGACGACGTAGATCCTGCCCGGGCCCTCGCCCGACGCCAGCTCGGCGCCCCAGGTGGCCGCGTCGAGGGTGGCGGTCAGGTACACGTAGCGGGCCGGCTTGTGTTGGCCGTAGTTGGAGCGGCGCCCTGGCTCGATCAGGTCGCCCGGGGACAGGGCGGCGCGCGTGCCGTGGAAGTAGCGGGTCGACAGGTCTCGCCTCGCGGTTGGTTCAGGCGTGGTCAGGGCTGCAACGCAGCGCGCAACGTCGTGAGCGCGCGCATCGCTGCGCCGAAGGGCAACACGTGGGCCTCCGCGGCGAGCGCCTCCGCGCGCGCCAGCGCCACCCGCCCCGCGTCGTGGCGGCCGAGCGACACCGCCGCCAGCCCCGTGACCGCCGCGAGCTCCGCCGAAGACGCTGTGAGGCCGAACCTGTCCGCCACCTGCTGGGCGGCGCTGACCGCGGCCCAGGCAGCAGCGGCGTCTCCGCGGGCAGCGTGCGCGCGGATCGCCACCAGCCACAGGTCCACCTGGCACACGAGCTCCGCCTCCGCGAGGCCCGGCAACGTGCGGAGCGCCACGGTCAGCGCCTCGTCCCACTCCCCTGCCGCGCCCAGGATCCGCGCCACCACCGTGTCGAGCACCAACCGGGTCAGGAGCCCGGCCGTGCGCACGCGGGCGTGCTCCGTGTACTGGTCGAGCTCTGCCAGGGCCTCTTCCGGGCGGCCGTCCCGCGCCGTGGCCAGCGCCCATTGGCCCGCCACGTTCGCTGCGGACTGCACGAGGCCGAGGTCCAGGAGGTCGCGAACCGCGTCACCGAGGAGCTCCAGCGCGGCCGCGCGGTCTCCTTCGCGCTCCTCGAGGAGCGTGGCCTGATCGGTGCGCAGGTGCAGCGCCGCCACGCGGTGATCCGCGGCGTCCTTCAGCGGGGCCGCCAGCGCCAGGTGGTGCGCCGCGGCCGCAGCCCGCGCGCCGTCGGTCATCATGGCGGCGTCGAGGTGCAGGCGCGCCAGCAGGCCGTGGGTCCGCGCCGCCGTGACGGTGTCCCGCTGCGCTTCGTACTCGGCCACGAGCCCGAGGAGGCCGCGTTCGGACGCGTCCCACCGGCCCTGGATCCGGTCCAGCACCGCCAGGTTCCGCCGGTTGAGCTGGACCGAGCGCTGCCGGCCCAACGCGCCGTGCAACGCGACGGCTCGGGTCCACTCGCTCCGCGCGAGGGCGAGCTGCCCCGCCTCGTAGTAGAGGTTCGCGGTGTTCCCGCACAACACCGCGTCGTCGACCGGATCTCCGATGGGGCGCGCCAGGGCCCGCTCCGCGATGCGGAGGCCTTCCTCCACCCGCCCCTCCACCCGCAGGAGGTTCAGCCAGCGCGCCTCCACGCGGGTGCGCTCCTCGTCCGTGGCGGCGAGCGCCAGCGCCCGGCCCGTGACCGCCGAGGCCGCGACCTGCCGTCCCTCGTCCCCCAGGACGTCCACCCGCGCCCGCAGGAACCAGAACGTCCGGAGGCGGAGCTCCTCGTAGCGCCCGTGGCGCCGCGCGCCGGCCAGGAGCTCCTGTACGACCGCCTCGGAGGTGAACCGGAACCCGGTGGCCGTGGACGCCACGAGGCGCGCGTCCTCCAGCGACTCCAGCGCCGCCGTCAGGCCCGGACACGGGGCGCCCAGGAGCTGCTCCCACTCGGTCGTCTCCACATCGACGCCCAGGAGCGCAGCGAGCTCGAGCGCGGTCCGGACCGCGGGCGCCAGCGGCTGGAGGAGGAGGTCGAGCTGGCTCCCGAGGTCGAGCGTGGCAGGATCGATGGCCGAGGAGCCCCCGAGGAGGCCGCGTTGGACGAGGCCGGCCACCGCTGCCAGCGCGCGGCCCGGGTTGCCGGCGGCGTGGGCCACGACCGCAGTCCGCACCGCCCCGTCGAGGTCCAACACCACCCCGAGGAGCTCGCGCATCGCGCTGTTGGGGAGCGGCGGCAGCTCGAGGGTCGGGAGCACCGCCAGGCGCTCGTCGTCGGTGGGCCCGCACGTCGCCACCACCAGCGCGGGGAACGGGCCCCCCGCGACCAACCGGAGCAGCTCGACGGCCTCGGGTGAGCGCTCCACGTCCTCGAGCCACACCACCAGCGGCCCCTGCTCGGCCAGCTCGCGGAGCCCGGCCACCGCCACCGCGGCGCGCGCGCGCGCCGGGACCACCTCGCCTTCGTCGGGGCACACGAGGCCGAACACGTCGTCTCCGGACTCCGGCAACCGGGCCGTCACGACCTGCCGCGTGGCCGCCGCCGGCAGCGACAACAACCGCAGGTGCTGCGCGAACATCGGGCCCAGGCCGTCGCGCTCGGTGGGGGGCGCGTGGTGGGTGGCCCGCAGGGACTCGGCGAGCCCCAGCTCGACGGCGCGGGTGGAGAGCCACGACGCCAGCGCGCTCGCGCCAACGCCGGGCTCCCCGCGCACCACCACCGTCGCCGCGCGACCCATCTCGATCACGTCCCGGAGGAGCTCCCAGAGCCGATCCTGGGCCACCTCTCGGCCGACGAGCGGCAGGGTGCGGAGCCCGAACAGGCCGATCCCCGCGGCGGCGCGCACCTCCTCGGTGGTCCGCCACGTCGGAGGGAGCGGCGGCGTCCAGCGGACCTGGTCGTCGGCGACGGCTTCGTGTTCGAACGCGAAGGTGGACGAGGTGGGCGCCGTGAGCCGGGAGCGCGGGCGCTCGGCGACGTACCGCAGGGCCTCCCGCGCTTCAGGGGCAGACCGGAAGCGGTCGGACGGGCGCTTCTTCAGCAGGCAGTGGAGCCAGTCTTCGAACCCAGCAGGCACCGGGAACCGCGCCGCGAACCCCGAGGGCGGGCGGGACTCGTGACACACGCGCAGATCGGTGACCGTGCCCTCGAACGGCGGAATCCCCGCTGCCATCGCCCAGGCCGTGCAGCCGAGCGCGTACAGATCGGTCCACGGGCCCAGCAGGTGCGGGCCCTTCTGCCACTGCTCGGGCGCCATGTAGCTCGGGGTGCCACCGACGTTGGCAGAGGCCTCGTCGGCGAAGACGTGCGCCAGCCCGAAGTCCGCCAGGGTCCACCCGCGCGCCGTCCACAACACGTTGGCGGGCTTGAGGTCGCGGTGCACGAGGCCATTTGCGTGGGCGTGGGCGAGGCCGCCCAGCAGCTGGTCGAGGGTCCGGTGGAGCGCCGGCCAGTCCTCGGGCGGCTCGTCGGCGAGCGTGTGTTGCGCGAGCTCCATCGCCAGCCACGGCGTCCCTGCGGCGAGGCGCCCCGCGTGCTCCACCACGCCGGCGTCGACCAGCCGCACCACGGCGGGGTGATCGAGGCGCGCGACCCCGGCGATCTCGCGGCGGAAGGACCGCCGGTGCCGCTCCGAGGAGGCCACGTTGCGCGCGAGCACCTTCACGGCCACGACCGCGTCGTCGGGCCCCCGCCCGAGCCACACGGCGCCCGTCCCCCCGGCGCCGATGGCCGCGTGCAGCGTGAACGGTCCCACGTCTCCCATCAGGCGGGCCCCCCCGAGACCATCTCGACATCGCCGCTGCGCACCTCCACGAGGTCACCACCCGCGACCCGCACCGCCAGCCCGCCGTCCCCCAGCAGGTGTGACGCGAGGCCCTCGACCGCGCCGATCCGCACGTGCCGGCCGAGCGTGGCGCTGCGCTCCGTCCACGCAGCCGCCAGCGCCTCGACCGGCCGATCGACCCAGGACAGGAGCGCGCGCGCGACCTCGTCCCGCAGGGCCAGCGGCGTGGTGTCCACCCCGGCGGCGGCGAGCGAGGACGTGTGCGGGAGGTCGGGCGGAGACCACGCGACGTTCACGCCGATCCCCACCACGACGTAGCGGAGCCGCCCCTCGCCCCACTCCGCCTCCGCGAGGATGCCGGCGACCTTGCGGCCGTGGGCGTCCTGGACGTCGTTGGGCCACTTGATGCGGAACGCCGGCCCGGCGACCTCGGCCACGGCGACGGCCGCTGCGAGGCACGCCCACGGGACCCGCCCAGCCACCCAGTCGCGGCGCAGCACCACCGACATCGCCAGGTTCTGGCCCGGCGGCGACGCCCACCGACGCTGCAGGCGCCCGCGCCCGGCCGTCTGGTGGTCGGCGGAGACGACGGCCCCGTGGGGAGCGCCTTCGTCGGCCCAGGCCCGCGCCAGATCGTTGGTGGAGGTGGCAGTGGCGACGTGGCGGACGAGGCTCACGCAGGCAGCTCCCGCGCCACCTTCATCGACAGGTCGGCCCACACGGCCTGGTGCACGAGCCCGCCCGCGCTCACGAGGTCGAGGCCGAAGTCGCGGATCCGCGTGATGCGCTCGGGGGTCATGTTGCCCGACGCCTCGAGGACGAGGTGGGGCTTCGCCGCGCGCGCGCGCCGGACGGCCTCGCGGAGCGTGTCGTCGTCGAGGTTGTCGAGGAGGAGCGCATCGGCCGAGGTGGTGAGCGCGAGGTCGAGCTCGGCCAGCGAACGCACCTCCACCTCCACGCGGACCAGGTGGTGGGCCGCGGCCCGCGCCCGCCGCACCGCCTCGGGCAGCGAACCCACTGCGTCGACGTGGTTGTCCTTCACGAGGACGCCGTCGAACAGGGCGTGCCGGTGGTTGCGCCCGCCCCCTGCCCTCACCGCCGCCTTCTCGAGCTCCCGGTGCAGCGGCGTGGTCTTCCGGGTGTCCACCACCGCCGGCCCGGTCGGACCCGCGGCCTGGACGTAGTGCCGGGTGTTCGTGGCGATCCCGCACAGCCGCATCAGGAAGTTGAGGGCCGTCCGCTCGGCGACGAGCAGGTTGCGCAGCGGGCCGTGGACGGTCCCGATGACGGCGCGGCCCGCCACGTGTTGGCCGTCGGCGATGGCCACTTCGTACGTGGTGTGGCCCCCCAGGCGGGCGTCCACCTCGGCGAACACGGCGCGCGCAGGCTCGTGGCCCGACACCACCAGCGCCTGCTTGGCGAGGAGCGTCCCGACGCCGCGCAGGCCCGGGTCGACGGTGGACTGGGTGGTGAGGTCGCCGGGACCGAGGTCCTCGTCGATCGCCGCGGCCACGAGCGCGCGGAGGTTCACGCGCCACCCAGGCGGTTGCGCGCGGCCGACAAGGCGTCCTGCCGCCGCTTCGCGCTGTCGAGCTTGTCGCGGAAGTCGGCGACCACCTCGGGCTTCGCCCGCGCCGCGAAGTCCGGGTTCGACAGGCGCTTCTCGAGGCCGTCCACGTCCTTCGACACCTTTGCGAGCTCCTTGTCGAGGCGCGCGACCTCGGCCTGGCGGTCCACCACGCCCTCGAGCGGGATGACCAGGCGGTGCCCGGCGACCACGCCGGTGGCCGCGAACGCAGGCTCCTGGGTCGAGAGCAACACGGTGCACCGCGCGGCGTCCCACACCGCGCGGGAGTGCTCCGAGAGCAGGCCGTACAGCGACATCTCCGCCACGCGGACCTCGAGGGGCACCTTGAGCGCGATCTCCATCTCGCCGCGGATCCGCCGGATCTCGGTGAGCGTGTCCTGCAGGAGCGCGACCTCCTCGATCACGCCCTCGTCGGTGCGGTACTCGTCGGCGGAGGGGTACCGCGCCGCGGCCACGAACCCCCGGGACCCCGGCAGGCGGCTCCAGATCTCCTCGGACAGGAACGGCATCATCGGGTGGAGCAGCCGCACGATCACGCCCATCATCTCGAACAACGTGTGCTTCACGGCGTTCTTCTGGCCGGCGCTGGCCTCGGGGTCGTACATCGTGGCCTTC
>JBIKWC010000452.1:0-4126 GCA_044356535.1 Myxococcota bacterium | reverse complement strand
CGACCCGAGCCGCTCGGTCCACCGCACGCGGTCGCTGCCGTCGTTGTCCTCGAACACCCCGCCGTAGCCGCCGCCGATGTCGCAGAACTCCGTGTTGAGGTCGCCGTACCGGATCCACGTGGACCAGTTCGAGAAGCAGGACTCGAACGTCACCCGCATGGAGCTGCCCGTCTGGAGCCCCTGGAAGAGGTACGACCGCTCCTCGCCGTCGAGGCCGTCGGTGTTCCCGGAGAGGGAGCCCAGGGCCATCTCGTCGAGCCAGTCCTGGTAGTCGTACTGCATCGATCCGCCGGCGAGGGTGCCGTAGATCACGTCGCCGCAGAACACCTCCTCGGTGATGCAGGTCCCGAAACCACCGAGCCCGGGGTCCGGGGTGGGGTAGCTCGCGCTGCAGTCGAGCCCCGACGAGTCGGTGTCGGTGTCGGTGTCGGTGTCCGTATCGGTGTCCGCGTCGGTGTCGGTGTCCGTATCGGTGTCCGCGTCGGTGTCGGTGTCGGTGTCGCCGTCCGTGTCCGTATCGGCGTCGTCGTCGTTCACGACGTCGTCCTTGTCGGTGCCCCGGAAGAAGTACTCGCCGCAACCTGCGAGCAGGCTCAGGACCGTCAGACCGAGGATCGTCTTCGTTGGGTGCACTGGAACTCCTGCCGCGCCTCGTCCACTCTACACCGACCCGCGCCGGGGGTCTCGCTTCGACCTCCGCTACGGGGCGGAGAGCTGCAGCGTCCCGCTCGCCAGCAGGCCCCCGAGGACCACCGCCAGGCCGACGCGGTACCAACCGAACGGGGCCAGGCCGCGCCTTCCGAGGAACGCGACGAGCCACCGGACCGCGACGGCGGCAGAGGCGGCCGCGACCACCATCCCGAGCGCCACCGGCACCACCCCGAGGAGGGTGAACAGGTCGGGTGTTCCGTCGCGGTGCGCGTGGTGGAGGTTCTTGACGAGCGCGTAGGCGGTGGCGGCGCCGAGCGTGGGCAGCCCGAGCAGGAAGCTGAACTCGGCGGCCTGGCGGCGCTCCAGGCCCAGCACCGCCCCGCCGACGATGGTGGCCATGGACCGGCTGGTTCCCGGCCACAACGCGAGGCACTGGAACAGCCCGATCCCCAGCGCGTCGGTCCACCGGAGGTCTTCGATGCGGCGCGTGCCGCGGCTCGTCACGCCGAAGCGCTCGAGCGCGATCATGGCGACACCTCCGAGGCCGAGCGCGGCGAGGACGGGCGCCGGCCGGAACAGGAACGCGTCGACCAGGTCGTCGAGGAGGAGACCGGTGACCGCTGCCGGCACGAACGCGACCAGCAAGTGGAGGAGGAGCCTCCGGCCCTCGTCGTCCCGACCGGCCATGCCGCGGAGCATGCTCCGGATGCGGCCGCCGTACAGGCCGAGCACCGCGAGGATGGCGCCGCCCTGGACGACGATGTCGAAGGCATCCACGGCCTCCTTCGTGGCTGCGCCGTGGAGGCCCAGGAGCCACCCGGCGAGGATGAGGTGACCGGTCGAGCTGACGGGCAGGTACTCGGTCAGCCCCTCGACGAGGCCGAGGACGGCGGCTTTCCAGGCTTCCATGGCGGGGGAACTCGGGGCGGGGGTCAGTGCGTGGCGGCGAGGTCGCGGAGGTGCTGGGAGACGGTGCGGATGCGGTTGCGGGTGCTGTCCACGTAGCCCTGGCGGCAGCAGCGGTTCTCGACGCGCGGGTCCGCGTCCCATTCGGGGGTGGTGAGCGCGACGAGCTGGTCGAGCACGGGCTCGAGCGCGAGGGCGTCGACGGCGTCGGCCACCCGCAGCACCTGTTGCTCGTACATCGCGGCGCAGCTCGGCACCCCGAGGCAGAAGGCGTAGAGCGCGGACCGGTCGTTCCCGTCCCAGGCGTTGGGCCAGCCGTCGGTCCAGGTCTGGTCGGTGCCGTGGGGCAGGATGTGGAGGAGCCCCGACGCAGGGTCCTCGTACATGTAGTAGTTGTTCTCGGTCCAGTACCCGTCCCAGTGCCACACAGCAGCTTCGACGGCCATGTTCGTCATCCACTCGTCCATGTCGACCAGGGTCCGGAGCGTGGCGTACGTGGCCTCGTCGCGCGGTGCGGTGGCGAGGAGGGTCGCGACCTCGGTGATCAGGGCGCGCCCGGCGACCTCGTCGGGGCCCCCGTCGTACTCGAAGGACGGCTCGTCGCCGAGATCGAAGTCCTGCCCGTACGCGCCCTCGAGCAGGTGGCCGTCGCCGTTGCCGTACCAGGCCTCGAGGAAGTCGCTGTCGACGGGCTCGACCTGCACGTAGAACCCGAAGTACACGTCGTCGAGCCACACGCGGGCGTAGCCCACCCGGGGGGCGGGGATCCCGACTGCCCGGAACAGCGCATAGGTGAGGTACTCCCGGCTCGTGGCCTGGTCCTGTACGGCGTTGTTGAGCTGGAGCCGCTGGAGCCCTCGCCAGCGACGCGCTTCGAACGCGTCGAGGTCGACCTTGAACCCAGGCTTCTGGTAGTCGAGCTGGTTGCGGAACGACCCGTACCCCCCCTTGAGCGCCACGCCCACGGCCGGGAACTCCGCGAACCCGGAGGTCGTGGCGAACACGAGCCGCGCAGGCACCTCCGGGTAGTACGACAACAGCTGCGAGCTCTGCAGGGTCGCGTAGCCCTCGGGCCCGACGTACAGGTAGAGGTCGCTGATGGTGCCGAGCTGGTACAGCGCCTCGCGGGGATCTGCACACGGCGGTTGCGTCGGGTTCGGGACCCCGGGGCTGGCGACGCAGGTCTGGACCCGATCGCCGCTGGCCGGGTCCCGCGCCAGGAGCGTGTCTCCCACCAGCGACGGCACCTCCCACCGGTCGGCGAGCTGCCCGTCGAGGTACAGCACCACCTCCTCGCCCTCGTCGGAGAACGCGGTGTCGACGTGCCCGGTCACGGTCTGGTCGTCCGCGAACCACACCGCGACCCCGCCCGGCAGCAAGGGAGCGCCCGACAGCGCCACGGCCCGGTCCCCCACGACGAGGAGGAGCCGGGCGGGATCGACGGGGGTGGTGCCGACGTTGGCGAGCTCGAACCAGTCGGGGAACACGCCGGGACCCGCCGTGAGGGTGGCGTCGTTGTCGGACTGGAGCTCGGAGAGGCACACCGCCGTGCCGTCGGCCAGCGGCTCCGCACACAGCGGCACCTGCGCGGACGAGTGCTCGCTGTGGACGGCGTCGCCGGTCTCCGGACCCGGTGGCGTGACGACATCCGCCGCGGTGGGCAGGGGGTCGATGCGCCCGCAGGCGAAGAGGAGCCGGAGCATCCGAGCGGCGTAACGCGGCCTACGGAGCGGCGGGCGCCTGCGCCAGGGAGTCGAGGTCGTCGACGACGTTGCGCGCCATCGTCTCGGGGAGCTTGACCAGCGAGCGGTTGAAGTCCGACTTCGCGTAGTACTCCGGCGGCTCCGCCGTGCTCTTCGCGATCCGGACCGTCCAGGTGTCGGCGCCGGAGACGACCGTGTACGAGAACACGGGCAGGAGGCTCCCCGGATCCTGGTCGACGTACGTCTGGAGCTTGAGGCCGAGGAGCTTGTTGATCCAGGTGGCGCCGACGTCGTCGGACACCTCCGGGGTCTCCTTCCGGGCCCAGGCCGCCTTGGCTGCGTCGTCCTTGTTGACCTGGTTCCACACCACGGGTCCGCCCGCCGGCAGCGCGACCTCGAGGCGATCGATCTGCTTCTGCTCGAGCGGGAACAGGCCGCGCTCCATCAGGCGGGCCCCGGCCGACTCGAGCGGCTTGAGCTTGGCGTCGTCCACCAGGAACACCTTCTGCTGGTAGCGGACGTAGCGGTCCTTGGCGCCGTAGGTCTCGCCGCCGATCTCGAGGGTGATCGCCCCCGACGACCGCGTGATCTCCAGCGTGGCCGACGGGGCGTCGAGGCCGAAGGTCTTGGGGTCGGCGGGCACCTGGAGCTCCCGCATCGCGAGCAACGGGGCGACGGCTGACCACAGCTCCTCTCCGGCGTCCGACGCGACGAAGGTCTGGTGCTCGACCTTGACCTCGTCCGGCGCCGCCGGGGCTTCTGGCTCGGGCGGCGCTTCGACCTCGGCCTCCTCGCCCTTGGCCTTCTCGCCCTTGGCCTTCTCGCCCTTGGCCTTTTCGCCTTTGGCCTTCTCGCCCTTCTCGGGG
>JBIKWC010000194.1:0-14381 GCA_044356535.1 Myxococcota bacterium | reverse complement strand
CGAGCAGGAACGGCCCGCCCGCAGCAGCGGCCACCACCCCCACGGTCGCGGCCGACGTGGTGGTGCTCGATCCCACCACGCCGCCATAGATGGCCCCCAACAGTGCCCCGGTGCCCATCAGCACCCCACCGTACCGCTGGTACGACGCGTCGGCCACGGTCCGGGTCCAGGCCTGCGCCACGGCCGGGTCGTTCACCGTCGCCCGCGCGGCGTCGTCGAGCGAGAACCGGTCCCCCTCCGCGTTCGTCAGCACCGTGTTGCCCGCGAACGACAGCGGACCGGACCACGTCTTCCCCTGGGGCAGCAGCGGCACCCCCGTGAAGGCGCTCACGCTGTTGCCGAGCACTGGCGTCGCGGGGAGGAGCGGCGCGGGTGGCGAGGCCACCGAGACGGTGCGCCCGACCTTGGGGAGCGCTGCGAGGTCGGGTGCCGACTCCAACCGACCCGGCGCCGAGACCAGCACGCGGTCCTGCCCCGTGAACGTCGGCTGTTGCCCGCTCGGGTGCACGGTCGCGATCGCCCGCCCCACGAACGCGTGGGCCTCGCGCAGCGTCACGGCGCCGTCGGGGGCACCGTCGAGCTCGCCGTCTGCCCACCCGCGCACCGCCCCCGCGAAGAAGTAGGTGAACAGGCCGTGATCGGCGGCGGGGTAGGGCTCGGAGAGCTGGCTCGGCTGCGCCGCCGTGACGAGCGCGCCGGCGGTGGGTGCCATCGCGAACGTCGGCACCGCGAACCGGGCCCCGGGGACCAGCTCCGCGCCGTCGCGCCCCTTGCCGGCCCAACAGGTGTCCAGCACGAGCACCGCTTCCTTGGGCAGCTCCTTCACCTTCACGGAGCGAGCCACGAACACGGACGGGTCCGACTTCGCGTCGTCGCCTACGAGCAGGGGCCCGCCGTCGTCGGGGTTCGTGGCGCCGTGACCCGCCCAGGTGACCCAGAGCGTCCCCCCGGCGCCCACCTGGGCCCTGGCGCGCTGCACCGCGTCGAGGATCTGCTCCCGGTTGCCGCCTTGCAACAGTGTCACCTTCTCGGGCGCCAACCCGCGGGTGTACACGAAGAAGTGGTACATCGCCCGTCCGTCTCGGGTCGCCGACGGCACGTCCGCGAGGAACGCATAGTCTTCGATGCCGATCACGACCGCGGCGTCGGCGGGCGCGGAGGCGCCGGTGCGGAGCGGTGCATCGACCTCGGGGACAGCGGCGGCGGCGACCGGCAGGAACCACATGACGACCTCGCGACGACGGAACCGGGGTATCCGCCTGCGGGTCCCTGCGCCGGCCGGGATAGACGCCGCCAGGAGGACCCGTGGACTTCGACCTGTCCCCGCGCGCCAGGAGCGTGCGCGACCGCGTCCGCGACTTCGTCACCACCCACGTCGCCCCGCTCGAGGCCGCGCTCTCCCGCCAGCGCGCAGGCGCTCCGGCCACGGCCGATCACCGCGCGTGGCGCGTGCCCGACGAGGTGCGGGCCCTTCAGGCGCGGGCCCGGGCCGAAGGGTTGTGGAACCTGTTCCTCCCCGACCCCGTCCACGGTGGCGGGCTGTCCACCCTCGAGTACGCCCCGGTGGCCGAGGAGATGGGCCGCAGCTTCCTGGCGCCCGAGGTGTTCAACTGCAACGCTCCCGACACCGGCAACATGGAGCTCCTGCACAAGTTCGGGACGCCGGACCAGCAGGCGGAGTGGCTCACGCCGCTCCTCGCGGGGACGATCCGGTCGGTGTTCTTCATGACGGAGCCCGAGGTGGCGAGCTCGGACGCCACGAACCTCGTCGCGACAGCCCGCGTGGAGGGAGACACTGTCGTGTTGAACGGCCGGAAGTGGTGGTCGACCGGCCTCGGCCACCCGGACGCCAGGCTGGGGCTGTTCCTCGGGGTGAGCGATGCCGCCGCGCCGCGCCACGGTCGCCACTCGATCGTGCTCGTCCCCCTCGACGCACCGGGGCTCCGGATCGAGCGCATGTTGCCGGTGTTCGGTTCGTACGACGAGCCCTACGGCCATGGCGAGGCCTCGTTCACCGACGTGCGGTTGCCACTCGCGAACGTGCTCGGTGCGCCCGGCGCCGGGTTCGCGCTCGCGCAGGGACGCCTGGGACCCGGTCGGATCCACCACTGCATGCGCTGTGTCGGCGCCGCAGAGCGCGCCCTCGAGCTCCTGGTCGCGAGAGCCTCGTCCCGCGAGGCTTTCGGCAAGCCGCTCGTGAACCTGGGTGGCAACCGCGAGCGGATCGCGCACCATCGCCTGGCGATCGACCAGGCCCGCCTGTTGGTGCTGCACGCGGCCTGGAAGCTCGATCGCGAAGGCCCGCTCGGCGCGTTCTCCGACGTGAGCGCGATCAAGGTCGTCGCGCCGCGGGTGCTCGAGCAGGTCGTGGACGATGCGATCCAGGTCCACGGCGGGTTGGGGTTGTCCGACGACGTGCCCCTCACCGCCCTGTACGCGCTCGCGCGAGTACTCCGCCTCGCGGACGGTCCCGACGCCGTCCACCTGGGAATCGTGGCGCGCGCCGAGCTGCGGAGACTGTCTCCCGACCGTCGGGAGTGAACCCAGGAGGGTCGAGAACGGTTACGATGGGCGGCCCGGGAGCAGGCGTAGACATGTCGACCCCCACACCCAACACGACCCTCCCCCGCCCCGGTGACACCGTGGGGGACGTGGTCCTCGGCGAGGAGGTCGGGTGGTGGGACGGCACGGTCGTGTTCACCGCGTCGCGCGCCGGCGCCCCCGCATGGCTGCACCTGTGTACCCGGACCGACCAGTCGTACCGGGAACAGTGGCGCGACGCCGCCGTCCGGCTCCAGTCCGTGCGGCATCCCA
Organism: Myxococcota bacterium; assembly: GCA_044356535.1. Lineage (GTDB taxonomy): Bacteria > Myxococcota_A > UBA796 > UBA796 > JACKER01. The sequence continues at coordinate 11,567 of JBIKWC010000194.1, read as the reverse complement.
ACGTGGCGGAAGGCCAGGGACTGTTCGAGCAGGCCGGACACCTCGGAGTCTGGAGCGTCCCGCCGCAGGGGCAACCGCTTCCCGAGCTCCTGGAGCGCGGGCGGCTCTCGTTGGCCGACGTGCAGTCGCTGGGCGCGCAGCTGCTCTCGGCGGTGGCCGCGCTCCACGACGCCGGCGTGCTGGTGCCGGGCCTCGATCCCGCCCACCTGCACGTACACCACGGTCAGCTCGTGCTCGCGGAGCTGCCGGCGCCCCGGCCCATGCTGGACGCAGGCACCATGGCGCCCGAGCTGTACACAGGCCAGCTGCCGGACGTGCGCTCCGATCTCCACGCAGTGGGGGGGGTGTTGGCGCTCCTCGCGACCGGCGAACCCGCTTTCGCGCCGGGCGAACCCGAGGTCGTCCGCCAGCTCGTGGCGAGCGGACGCGCCCGCCGCCCCCGCGATCTCCGTTCCGACGTGCCCGAGGAGCTCGATCGCGCCATCATGACCGCCCTCGAGTCCGACCGCGAGCACCGGACCCCGGATGCGCGCACCCTGCTCGCGCTCTGGAAGGGCGAGAACGTCGACTGGGACCGGCCGAGCGGCATGCTGATGATGCCGGCCACTCCGCCACCCGCACCGCGGCGCGCCACCCCGGTCTCTCCGGGGCGCCTCGACGGCCCGCCAGCTGCCCCGGCGGTGGACGTCCTGGTGGATCCGGTGCCGGGCTCGAACGGACCCCCCACGTTGTCCCTCGCCCAGCGAGAGGCAGGTCCGCCCGCCCAGCCCGTCGGCCCGCCGATCGCCGCGACGCCAGCGGCCGTCCAGAGCAGCGCGGCCCACGCCGCGCCGGCGGCACCGAGCGACGAACGTCGGGGGATCCCCTGGCTCCCCGTCGCGGCAGCCGGTCTCGTGGTGCTGCTCGCCCTCGGGGGCGGCGCGCTGGTGATGTTCGGGGGAGGCGCTGCGCTGCTCGCGGGGGGCGCGGCCGACGTGGCCCGGACCAGCGCGCCCGCTGCGAGCCCGCCGAGCCCGGTGGCGCCTGCACCAGCCTCGGCGCCCGCCCCGACCGACGCCCCACCGGTCGAGGTCGCTGCGGTGGTGCCGGGCCCCGGCGACGCTCCCGACACCCTCCCCGAGCCCGCGCTCCCGGGCGTCGTGGCCTCGCCGGGCCAGGTCGCTGCAGCTGCCGCACCCGAGCGGCCCGACCCGGCGCCGATGCCGGTCCCCGCCGCCACCGAGGACGCGGTCGCAGTGGTCGCCGAACCTGCGCCTGCCGAGCCTGCTCCGGCCGAGCCGGAGCCCGTGGTCGCGACGGCGGCGCCGACCCCGACTCCTGCGCCGGCGCCGGCGCCCGCCCCGGCCGCCGTGGCTGGTCCGGCCCCCACCGGACCGCCGGTCGTGCACCGCAGCCTCGTGCAGTTCAAGCTGAGCCCGAAGTCGGTGTACCCGGAGGGGCAGCGCGACGCAGGTGAGATCACGTGTCTCGCCACGGTGGTGATCGACAAGAAGGGCCTGCCGCAGTCCGTCAGCGTCAGCCGGTGCCCCGACGCCTTCGCCGAGAGCACCCGGACCGCGGTGATGAAGGCCCGGTTCGAGCCGCCGATGGTCGACGGCCAGAGCTCGGACGTCACGACCACCTTGCCGATCAAGTTCGCGCCCCGCTAGGGTCACGGGTCGCGCAGCACCTCCGCCAGCGCCGCATCGGACGGGGCGAGGGCCAGCGACCTGCTCTCGCGGTCGAGCATCTCCTGCAGGGCCGCGGGCGGCGTCAGCACCTGCCCCACCAGCGGCTCCACCACCTCGGGGAACTTCGCTGGGTGGGCAGTGGCGTAGACCAGCCAGGGCGCGGTGTCTCCGGCAGCGCGACGGCGGGCGACGACCTCGAGGGCCGTCGCCGTGTGGGGGCACACCGCGACGCCGAGCGCGCGCCAGGTGTGCCGGATGGTGGCGCGGATGGCCTCGTCGTGGACCTGCTCGGCCGAGACCCCGGCGTCCCAGGGGGCCGGGTGCAGCCACCGGAGTCGCGCCAGGTTCGACGGGTCTCCCACGTCCATGGCGTTCGCCAGCGTCGCCACCGTGGGGCGAGGCTGGAACGACCGGGCCGCGAACCCCTCCGCGAGGGTCGGGTTGGCGTTCGTCGCCAGCGCCACGTGGCCGATGGGCGCCCCCATGGCCCGGGCCAGCAACGCCGCCGTCGCGTTGCCCAGGTTGCCGGTGGGGATCGCCAGGTTCGCGGCCCGACCCCACTGCGCGTGTGCGCGCCACGCCGCAGCTGCCGCCACCACCACCTGCGGCAGCCAGCGGCCGAGCGACAGGCTGTTCGCCGAGAGCAGCGGCACCACGGGAGCCGCCAACGCGCGGCGCACCAGCGCCTGACAGGTGTCGAAGTCGCCGTCGACCGCGCAGCTCACGACGTTGGCACCGAAGGCCCCGAGGTGGTGCGCCTGGCGGGGGGACACGCGGCCCCGCGGGTGCAGCACCACGACCCGCGTCCCCGGCAGGCCCCAGAAGGCGGCTGCGACGGCGGCTCCAGTGTCTCCGCTCGTCGCGACCAGCACCGTGACGCGTCCGTGCCGATCGGGGAGCCGCGACACGGCGCCGGCCAGGAACCGGGCCGCGAAGTCCTTGAACGCGGCGGTGGGGCCGTGGAACAGCTCCACCAGGCCGAGGTCGGGGGCGAGCGAGCGCGTGGGCGCCTCGAAGGACCACGCGTGCGCCGCGAGGTCCGGGAGGTGACCCGCGAGAGGGTCGCCGGCGAGGTACGGCGCCAGCATCGCTCGCGCCACGACCGGCAGGGACAGGTCGGGGGGACGCGCCACCGCCGGCACCGCAGCGGGCACGTACAGGCCGCCGTCGGGCGCGACCGCGGTGAGCAGGGCCTGGGAGAAGCCTACCGCCGGCGCCGCGCCGACCGTGCTCACGTAGCGCACGAAACGACCTCCGCGCGGGGACCCGGGAGCGGGCTCACGAGGACGTCCGACCGAAGCCCCACTCCGGCGAACGCCGTCGCCATCGCGAGGCCTGCCGCCCGAGCCTGGCGCTCGTCCGGGAACCAACCGAACACCGACGGCCCGGCGCCCGAGATCGAGGCCCCCAGCGCCCCATGTGCGCGCGCAGCCGCCTGCACCGCGGAGAACCCCGGCACGAGCGCGGCCCGCCGGGGCTCGACGAGGTGGTCGGCGAGGCCTGCGGCGACGAGGTCGGCGTCCCCCCGGAAACACCCCGCCAGGAACAGCGCCAGGTGGCCGCTCTGCTCCACGAACGCTCCGAGCGGGTAGGGCGCGCCCAGCACCCCCCGGGACACGCGGGTCTCCAGGACCGTGTGCGGGTGCACCACCGCCGCCCACAGGCCGGGGGGCAGCGGCAACGGCACCACCCGGCCGTGCGCCGCCAACACGAGCCCTCCGAGGAGCTGGGGCGCGACGTTGTCGGCGTGCGGGGAGCCGCTCGCCACCTGCTCCCCGGCGACGGCGTGCGCCACGAGGTCCTCTCGGCGCAAGGGCGCAGGCAGGAGCGCGTTGGCCGCGACCAGCGCCGCCACTGCCGACGCGGCGGAGCCCCCGAGCCCGGAGCCCAGCGGGATGCCCTTGTCGAGCTCGACCTCGAACCCGAACGGCCAGCCGAGCGCTGCGCCCAGAGACAGCAACGAAGCGCCGGCGGTGTTCGCCGCGGCGTCTCGCGGCAGGTCGACCACGACGCCACGGATCGCCGTGATCCGCACGCCGGGCGCGGACACGAGGTGGACGGTGGCGGTGTCGACGAGCCCATGGAGCGTGTGTCCGAGGACGTCGAACCCGACGGCGACGTTCCCGACGGAGGCGGGGGCAGTGGCGACGGCGAGCGGCACGGCGACGACGATACCGCGAAGCGCAGCCGGCGCGCCGGCGCGGGGATACCCGCCGCCACCGGGAGGGCGAGATGTGGGCGTGGCTGGCCATCGCAGAGGCGAAGCGTCCGACGGCGCCCGAGCCCGCTCCCCCGGCGGAGGTGGCGGCGCAGCTGATCGGCGCGGCGCTGGTGTCCTCCACCGCCCACGACGACCTCCGGGTGTTGTGCGACGACGTTGGCCACCGGCTCGCCGGCTCCCCGGCGCTCGACCGGGCCATCGAGTGGGGGCGGGCAGCCATGGCGCGCGATGGTCTGGCCGTCCACACCGAGTCGGTGACGGTCCCGGTCTGGAACCGCGGGGAGGGGCGGGGCGCCGTCGTCGCGCCCGTTGCGCGCCCGCTGCACCTGCTCGCGCTCGGTGGCTCCCCGCCCACGCCGCCGGGTGGCCTCACGGCGGAGGTGCTGGTGGTGTCGTCGTTCGACGAGCTGGCTGCGCGCGCCGGTGAAGCCAGCGGCCGGGTGGTGTTGTTCGACGTCCCCTTCACCGGCTACGGCGAAACCGTCGCGTACCGGTCGCGGGGCCCCCTCGAGGCCGCGAAGCTCGGCGCGGTGGCGGCGCTGGTGCGGTCCGTCTCCCCGACCTCGCTCGACACCCCCCACACCGGCATGACCCGCGCCCCCGAGGAAGGTGCCGCTACGGTGCCCTCGGCCGCCGTCACGCTGGAAGGCGCCACGCAGCTGCACCGCCTCGCCGAGCGGGGCGCGGTGAAGGTGCACCTGGAGCTCACGCCCAGCGCCGGGCCCGACGCGCAGAGCGCCAACGTGGTGGGGGAGGTCCCGGGCCGCACCCTCCCGGGCGAGGTGGTGGTGTTGGCCTGCCACCTCGACTCGTGGGACGTGGGCCAGGGCGCCCAGGACGACGGCGCGGGCTGCGTGATCGCGATGCAGGCTGCCGCCCTGATCCGCGATCTCCCCGTCCCGCCCAAGCGGACCATCCGGGTCGTGTTGTACACCAACGAGGAGTCGGGCCTGCGCGGCGGAAAGGCGTACGACGAGGCGCACGCGGCCGAGACCCACCACGCGGCGATCGAGTCCGACACGGGCTCGGGCCAGCCCCTGGGGTTCCACCTCACCCGCGGGGAGGACCGGACGGTCGAGGCCGATCTCGCTGCCCTGGCCCCCGTCTCCGACTGGCTCGCGCCCCTCGGCGCCGGCACGCTCGACGCGGGTGGCGCCGGCGCCGACATCAGCCCGCTCACCGCGCGCGGGGTGTTGTCGATGGGCCTCGCCCAGGACCTCACGGACTACTGGCCGATCCACCACACCGAGGCCGACACCTTCGACAAGGTGGACCCGGTGCTGCTCGCGCGCAACGTGGCGGCGATGGCGGTGATGGCCTGGGCCGTCGCGGAGCTGTGAGCCAAGATTCGATCAGCTTCGGTACGCGGGGGGTCCAGGGGGGAGCGCCCCCTCCCCGAGGGGGTGTCGGGGGCGGCGCCCCTGACCCACACGAGAGACACGTCAACGCGCCCCGGTGTACAGGGAGAGGACCACGTCGCGGGCGTCGGTCGCGACCCGACCACACGGGTGGCGGACCTCGGTCGACAAGGTGGCCGCGGTGCCGTCGAGGCTCGGGGGGTCCGGGACCTCCAGCACCAGCAGCTGGCCGACCAGCTCGACCCCGTCGGCTCCGGCCACGAACAGCCGCGGAAGCTGCGCGTAGCCGCCGATCCGCGCGTCGTCGACCGACACCTCGAGCGACACCACCGGGGAGCCCGCACCGAACGGATCCAGGGGATCACCGGGCGGGAGGTCGGTGGCGCGCAGGCTGGCGAACACGTGGTAGCCGCCCTGGGGCCCCAGGTAGAACGAGAGCGGCGCGCCGTCCGCGAGCGGCTCGAACGCGTCCGTTCCGGTGCCGAGCGTCACCGCGGGCTCGTCGCCGTCACACGGACCGACGCCCGTGTGCGGCAGCGAGGCGCTGTGTGGGAGTGGAGGGGGCGGCTCGCCCTTGGCGGGGCCGTCGTCGCCGGTGCACGAGATGAAAATCGCGATCAACAAGGGTGACCCGGCAGTAGGGGGCATGGTAGGAACGTGGCCTGACGCCCGGAGTGTGTCCATGAAGCTCCCTCTCGCATCCTGCCTCGTGCTCCTCGTGCTCGCCGCCTGTAACGGTGACGACGACAAGGGGCAGACCACCGAGACCGACACCGACACCGACACCGACACCGATTCGGACACCGACACGGACACGGACACGGACACCGACACCGACACCGAGACGAACCTCACGTTCACGAGCGCGGGGACGCACCCGCTCGCAGCGCTGATGTCGGTCGGTGGCTCGAGCCCGAGCGACGTCTGGATGGTCGGCGCCACCCCCGTCACCGGCGGTCCGCCGCTCGCGCTGCACCGGGTGGGCTCGGCGTTCGAGTCCGTGGTGTTGCCCACGCTCCACGACCTGTGGTGGGTCCACGCGTTCCCCAGCGGCGTCACGTTCTTCGGGGGCGCCGGCGCCACGATGATCCGCTCCGAAGGCGGTGTGTTCGAGCGCCTCATCACGCCCGGCTTCGCGGGCCAGACCGTGTACGGCGTGTGGGGCGCCTCCGAGGACGACGTCTGGGCCGTCGGCGGGTTCGCCGGCCGCGCCGGGTTCCTCTGGCACTGGGACGGCGCGACGGTCACGAACATCGACCTCCCCGACGACCTCCCCCGCAGCGCAGACGGCGAGATCCCGTCGCTGTTCAAGGTCTGGGGCCGCGCGAGCGACGACGTGTACGTGGTCGGTGGCGTCGGCACCATCCTGCACTACGACGGCTCGGCGTGGTCGGTCGTGCCCTCCGGGACGACGCAGCAGCTGTTCACCGTCCACGGCGACGACGATCGCGTGTTCGTCGTCGGCGGCGGCACCACCGGGATCGCGCTCCTCGACGAAGGCAGCGGCTTCACCGACGTGACCCCCACCGGCGCCCCGCTGCTGCAGGGCGTCCACGTCGACGCAGCAGGCCAGGCGTACGTCGCGGGCGCAGACGGCAATGCCTTCCGCCGCGGTCCGCTGGCGACCGACTGGACGTTCGTGAACCTCGGCTTCACCGAGGCCCCCAGCTCGGTGCACGCCTTGTGGTCCGACGGCACGGACCTGTGGGCCGTCGGCGGCGGCGTGTTGACTCCCACCCTCGACCTCGGCGTCGCGAACACCTCCGCGATCGGCCTCACCCCGTACGTGGCGCCGCCGCCCATGCCCCCGGCCACGACCTGCCCGGTGGGCCAGGAGAACCTGGTCCCCACGGGCTCCATCGCGCGCCGCTGGAACGAGCAGCTCCTCAACTCGATCCGCCGCGACATCCCGAACCCGCCCGTCCACGCGCGCAACCTCCACCACGTGTCGGTGGCGATGTACGACGCCTGGGCCGCCTACCAGAACGTGGCAGACGGCGTCGTCTACCAGGACCGCGAGTCCGATCCCGACGTCGACACCGCGCGCGAGATCGCGATCTCCTACGCCGCGTACCGGGTCATGACGCACCGCTACGCCGCCGCCCAGAACGCGGCGGTCACGCTCGACTGCTACGACGGCTTCATGGGTGTCCTGGGCCTCGACCCGCTCGACACCCACACCGTCGGCGACGACCCCATCGCCGTCGGGAACCGCATCGGGCAGGCCGTGATCGACCGGTTCGTCGACGACGGCGCGAACGAGGCCAACGCGTACGCCGACACCACGGGCTTCACCTCCGTGAACCCGATCTGCATCGTCGATCACGTGGGTGTCCCCGACCTCACCGACCCGTCGCTGTACCAGCAGCTGAACCTCGCGGCCGCCGAGACCCAGAACGGCATCGTGCTCACCACGTCCGTGCAGGGCTACATCGGCCCGCAGTGGCGCGAGGTCGAGCCCTTCGCCGCCACGCGCGACCCGATCACGGGCTTCTACAGCGCCATCGCCACGGTGGACGACTTCCCCGATGCCTCGGACCCGGCGATGGCGGACTGGGCCGCGGAGGTCATCCGGAAGACCGCGATCCTCGACCACCTCGACGGCGCCACGGTCGACATCGGGCCGAACGGGACGGGCAACAACACGCTCGGCACCAACGACGGCTCGGGCTACGCCACCAACCCCGTGACCGGCCTGCCCTATGCGCCGAACGTGGTGCTCCGCGGCGACGCGTACCGGGTCATCGCCGAGATGTGGGCGGACGGTCCCAAGTCCGAGACCCCTCCGGGCCACTGGGTGAAGATCTCGAACGAGGTGAGCGACGAGCTCAACCCGGCCGACCTCGTGCCGTTCGGCCAGGGAGCCCCGGTGGACCGCCTCGCGTGGGACGTGGGGATCTACCTCACGGTCACCGGCGCCACGCACGACGCGGCGATCGCGGCCTGGGAGCTCAAGCGCGAGTCGCTGGGCTCCCGCCCCATCACCATCATCCGGTGGATGGCGGAGCAGGGGCAGCGGACGGACCCGACGGCCGCCAGCTACTCCCCGGACGGCCTGCCGCTCGAGCCCGGCCTGATCGAGCTGATCACCCCAGAGTCCTCGGCTCCGGGCGAACGCCACCACGACCTGCGGTGGTACGTGGGCGAGATCGCGATCCGTTCGTGGCCGGGGGAGCCCGGTGACCGCGCCAACACCTTCACGCCGCTCGTCTGGACGCGCGCCGTCGACTGGATCCCGTACCAGCGCCGCACCTTCGTGACGCCGGCGTTCCCGGGCTTCGTGTCCGGCCACAGCACGTTCAGCCGCGCTGCAGCCGAGGCGATGACCCAGTACACGGGCTCGCCGTGGTTCCCCGGCGGCCTGCACGCGTTCACCGCGCCCCAGAACGCCTACCTCGTGTTCGAGGACGGCCCGAGCACCGACGTGACCCTGCAGTGGGCGAGCTACTACGACGCGGCGGACCAGGCGGGCCAGTCGCGGCTGTACGGCGGCATCCACATCGAGCCGGACGACTTCATCGGTCGCCGCACGGGCGCGGTGGTGGGGTTGGATGCCGCCAACCACGCGTACGACTACTTCACCGGGGTCGCCGTCCCCTGAACCCGCTCACAGCGTGGCGATGACGTAGCGCTTGCGCAGGGACACGAGGGTGTCCCAGGTGCCGGTGAAGCCCCCGGGGAGCACGAAGCTGTCCCCGGGGCCGAACTCGACCGAGCGCCCGGCGTCGTCGGTCAGGCGCACCCGGCCCTCGAGGATCGTGCAGAACTCTTGCTGTCCGGGCGCGACCTCGATGCGCCAGGCGCCGGGGTCACACGCCCAGGTGCCGGCGTGGAACCGCCCGCTCGGGTCGGAGAACCGGTTGTGGGTTCGTCGCTCGGGGTTCCCCCGCACGAGCCGGTCGGGCCGCGGGAAGTCGCGCTCGACCGACGGCTCTGGGCCCTGGAACGACACCACGCCTTCGACTCCGCCCACGAGCACCTCGCTGCGAGCGTAGCAGAGGTCGGAACGCCGGGCGCGGGTGCGGCGTTCCCCGGCGGCTAGGGCTTGTAGAGGGACTTCAGCTTGTCGCGCCGCACCATGACCTGGTGGGCTCGGTAGGTGTCGCTCTCGTAGGTCACGTCGACCAGGCGGCCCTCCTTGAGCTGACCGTACACCACTGCCCGCTCCGTGTGGAGGGTGAGGAGCTCCGTCGCGATCTGGAGCACGAGATCGTGGTGCAGCGGATCGTAGTGCCGCACCGTGGCCTTCTTCACCACGTGGTTGACCCACGTGGCCGAGTCGTCGGCGGCAGCAGCAGGTCCCGCGATCAACACCCCCAGGCCGAGCAGCCATCGAGACATGAGCACCTCCCAGGGTCGTCACCTCGGATCGGGCGTCGCTGCGCTTCACCCTTTTTTTCTTCGTGTGATACATGATGTAGTTACTTGACGACACAAGTCATGGAGGGTGCCGTGGCCGAGCCCCAGATCACCGACATCGCCAGCTACATCGCGACCCACCTGCCCCAGGGCGACGTGCCGGACACCGAGGCTCGCGATGCCTGGCGCCGGCAGCTGCGGCACGCCCAGAGCACGGGCGCAGCGAAGTGGCTGGCCGAGCTCGTGGAGCAGCAGGCGCCCGGCGACGAGGACCTGCGCACGCGCCTCGAGCCGCTCAAGCGCTGACGACGCCCCCGCCACCAGGTTAGTCCGGCCCGACGAGGAGGTTCCCGTGCGTGCAGGGTGGCTGTTGGCGGTGCTGGTGGGGTGCACGGGCGAAGCTGGCGACTGCACGGCGCTCACGGACGGCACCTGGACGCTCGACGGGACGGCGATCGGCATGGCGATGACCGCCACCGTCACGATGGACGTGGAGGGCTGCAGCTTCACGTTCTCCGAGTGGTCGATGGCGATGGTGGTCCCCGATGGCGGCGTGATCGACGGGGCGACAGTGACGCTCACCGGGGACGGGTTCGACGACTGCACGGGCGAGGTGGCCGAAGACGGCACCGTCGAAGGCGCCTGCGGCGACGGCGGTACCTTCACGATGAGCCCGCAGTAGCCGCCCCACCCTGGTGCACCTGCCCCGTCCTGGCGCAGGCGGGTGGTCGGAGATGGCGCAACCGGGCGCATCCTGGGCGTTCGACCATCGGCACGGGCCTTGCGAGGCAGGGTCGCGGAGGTGCCCGTGTCGGCTCGTGTTCCGCGGTGGGGGTGGGTCCAGGCGTTGCCTCACGAGTTCCTGGTGCAGGTGCGCGCTGGCCAGCTCGTGCAGGGTGTTCAGGGAGGCGGCTGCTTCAAGTGGCCCGCCGACACGGTCGCGCTCGTGGACACCAGCGTCCGGCGCCTGCAGTTCACGGCGGACCAGGTCACCCGCGAGAAGGCTGGCGTCGCCATCACCGGGCTCGCCGTGTTCCGGGTGGTCGAGCCGCTGCTCGCCTGGCGCATGCTCGACCTGTCCACGCCCGAGGTGATCGAGGACATCCTGCGCGAGATGCTCCTCGGCGCCACCCGCCGGCTCGTCGCCAACCTCGACCTCGAGGCGTGCCTGACCCAGCGCAAGGATGCCCTCGCCGCCGAGCTGATGGCGGAGCTCGCGCCGGTCGTGGCCGGTCGAGGCGCCGACGGGGATCGGGCGACGCAGGGGTGGGGGATCGCGCTCGACACCATCGAGGTGCAGGACGTGCGCGTGTTGTCCGACGAGGTGTTCTCCAAGCTGCAGGCGCCGTACCGAGAGGGCCTGGAGCTGGCGGCCCGCCGGGCCCGGGAGGAGGTGGCGCGCCAGGAGCTGGACCTGCAACACGAAGCCTTCCGCCTCCAGGAACAACGGCGGCAGGAGCGGATGTCGCTGGAGGGTGCCCGGCTGCAGGCAGAGCGCCAGCGGCTCCTCGATCAGGAGGCGCACCAGGCCGAGGTGGGCCGCCTCCAGCAGGCCGCGCGGCTCGAGCGCGAGCGGGAGCAGCAGGCACACGAGGCGGCGAAGGCCCGGGACCAGGCGGCGCGGGCCGTCGAGGTGGCCCGGCTCACCGCGGAGGCCGAGCGGACCCTCGGGGAGGGGCGCGCTGCGCTCGAGAAGCTGACGCGGGCGTCGCAGGACGACGTGAGCGAGGCGCGGCTCCGGGAGCTCCTGCTGGTCAAGACCCTGCCGGAGGTGGCGCACGCCTGGCGCGGGAGCTTCGACAAGATCGTCGTCACCGGCGCCTCCGACCTGTCCGTGCTGGGCCAGGGGCTGGCGCAGGTGCTCGCCACCGCCGAGGCGTTCGGCGTCCAGCTCCCGATGCGGAGCCCTCCGGGTCCTTGAACAGGGACGGCGTGTCGGGTAGCAGGCGTGACGGATGG
>JBIKWC010000193.1:0-14382 GCA_044356535.1 Myxococcota bacterium | reverse complement strand
CTCCCCCGAGGATCCGCCCTACGATCTGGGCACGAGCTACTACGTCGTCGACCTGGGGGCCGGGACCGACGAGACCCTCCGGGTCGACGTCGTGGGCATGGAGGGCGCGCACTGGGGCATCGCCTGGGCGGTGTGGGCCGCGGACGGCAGCGCTCGCACCGGCACGGTGCTCGGGGACCCGGGGGCGCCGATCCAGGCGGAGATCCCACTCGCGGGCGGGGTGCGCGCCCAGTGGGGCGTGGTGAACGCGGGCCGGCCCGACATGGGCGTCGTCGCCCCCCAACCGCGCCGGGGCTTCGAGCTGGCGCTGACGTTGCTCGCCCCGGGGTCGGACCCCACCGGCACCACCACGGACACCGGCACCACCACGGACACCGGCGGCACGGATCCCGCCGACCCCCCCGAGGACGCGGACCCGGACGCGCCCACGCGGGGCTGCGCGTGCGCAGGCAGCGGCAGCGGCGGGGTGCCCGCTGTGCTCCTGCTCGCGCCGCTGTGGTTCACCCGCCGGCGCCGGGGCGCGTGACGCCTGGCTCGAGACCGTGGGTAGCAGCAGACCGAGTGCGGCGCGCTCTTCCCCGCTCAAGCTGCGTCCGGCGACCTCGCTCTTCCGGGATCGAGCACCTGGGCGATGACGATGCAGCCGAGCAACGTGCCGACGACGAAGCTCATCGAAAAGCCGAGGAAGACCGACCACGGCAGGAGCCCGATCAGCACATTGCCGAGCCCGAAGCCTCGATTGACGAGCAGAAAGGCTCCTCCCACCAGCAGGGCAGAGCCGATGCCGGGCTGCAAGCGCTCGCACGCCGCGCGGTAGGCCCAGGCGACGAGCGTCATGTACGCGAAGTGGACCAGCAGGAACCAGGGTCCGGTGAAGGCGCTCGACTCGAGGTGGTGGGCGTCGAGAAAGTCCTGCATCCGGGGCACCATGACGGCGATGCTCCAGGGCGTGTCCACCAGGTTGAGGACGACACCGCCAGCGAGACCGGCAGCGACGATCGATCTCGGAGTCGATCCGCCCACGAGCGAGGAACGAGTCCGGCGTTTGGAAAGAGCAGACATGGCGAGGCCTCCGTGATATCGTCCACACATGGACAATACCCGCTCTCCTCCTGAACGTCAATACATGGACGATCAGAAACTGGATGCTCCGGCCGAGCCCGGCGCACGCCTGGGCTTTCTGCTGTACCGAGCGGGGCTGGCGGTCTCGCGCGGCTACGAGCGGGCGCTGGCTCCCCTCGACACCTCACCCGTCGAAGTCGGTGTTCTCAGCGCTCTGAGCTACTCGGGACCTCAACATGTCCGCGGCCTCGCGCGCCTGCTGGGCATCGGCCGGCAGAGCGCGGTGAACGTCACCAAAGCATTGTTGGCGCGCCAGGAGATCGAGCGGCGCTCCTCGGAAGAAGACACCCGGCTGGTCGTGTATGTGGTGACAGCCCTCGGCCGGTCCCGCCTGGACCGCTGCGAGGGCGTCGTGGCCCAGTTCGACGCTCGGCTGCGCTCGACGGTCGGCGAGCTCGAAGAGCGAGAGCTCGTTCGACAGCTCGGGAGGATCGTAAACGCGCCCTTTCTCGCTCACGAGGAATGACACGCACCACGGTCCTCGGCCAGCAGCTCTCCGCTTCGCTCCCGGGCGGCGCGAACGCGCGGGCGGCCCGAAGGTTCGAGCCCTGCTGCGAGGTGGTCGACCATGGGGGCTGCAAGGTCGAAACCTTCCCGAACCGCTCTCGCGAGACCGTCGGAGGAAGGTTTCACCCTTCATATTGGAAGACCAAGTGGCATGTGGTGGCGATCACCCCTCGAGGCCGCCCCAGTCGACGAGCTGCACCACCAGCAGCCCTGCCGTCTCGACCGGCTCCGACGCTGCCACGATCGCGCGGACCTCACGGTAGAACGCCGAGTACCGCTCGCGGATCCGCGCGTGGTCGGCGCGCGACACCGCGAACACGTCGAGCCCGAACCGGTCGCGCTCGTCGCGGGCGTCGAGCCGGCGCCGCGCCACGTCGGCCCAGTGCACGCGGACCCGGTACCGGTCGTCGTCGGACCCCTGGCCCGCGCTCGTCAGCGGGCCGACCGCGTGGAGCACCTCGCCGTCACGGGCGACGAGGCCGGCGTCCACCAACGCGTCCACCGCTGGCGCCAGCTCGGCCGGGGGCGCGCCCACCCGCGCCGCGATCGCCGCCACGGTGCCCGAGGGCGCCGTCGCGAGCAGGGTGAGCACGGCCGGGCTCCACGGAGCGTCGTACAGCAGCCGCCCGGCGCGCCGCCGCGCCTCGGCTGCCGCCGCCACCGCGGGCACCTGGGACACGTCGACCAGCGCGGCCACGAGGTCCGGCATCCGGCCGGTGCACGCGTCGACCACCGCGAGGAGCTGGGGCAGGCGGGGGGTCGCGTCGCCGCGCAGCCACCGCCCGACCTGGTGCCGACTCGCCCCGGCCGCGTCCGCCAGGAACGCATGGGGTGTGCTCCCGCGCAGCGCCGACAGCCACGCCGCGACCCCGCCCGCCGCGAACGCGTCCGCCGACGGGGCGTGGAACGCGCGGAGCGCGGCGGGCACGTCGGTGCCCACGACGGCGGCGGCGCGCAGGGCCTCGGTGGCGTCGGGGAACCGCCGACCGGACTCCCAGTCGGTCGCGACGTTCGACCGGTACCCGAGCCTCCGGCAGAACGCGATCTGCGAGCGCGACCCGCGGATCGCCCGCATCAACTGGCGCGCGGCGAGCTCCATGTGCCGCAGTATCGCACATCCGGTTGTGGTGCCGGGGGACGATATCGTTCGAGATCGCGGCATCCGGCGTGGCGGGGCCCCGGCGGCCCGGTCATGATGCGGGTGGGGCCGGGAGGAACGATGCGGACGATGGCGCTGGCGTTGCTGGTCGGGTGTGCGGGGGTGCGGGAGGGCGTGCAGATCGGGGAGGAGAACATCGCGCAGGACCCGCCCTGCGACGTGACCGAGCGGGTCGTGGCGGTCGACGAGCCGGCGCTGGACGGCGCGAGCGCGGCGGACCTGCTGGCCACGCTGCCGCTCGCGGGCACCGCGGCGCCGTCGTGGACGGACGGGGGGGACGCGACGATCGAGGTCGACCTCGCGTGGGACGGCGGCGACATCACCCTCGTCGAGTCGCTCCCCGCCCGGGAGGGCGAGACCTGTGCGGGCCGCTCGCTGCGGCTCGGGGTGGAGGGGACGGTGGCGTCGTCCGACGGGCTCGTCGACGAGGTCGTCGCGGCCGAGATCGGGCTGTGGGCGGACGGCGGCGGCAGCGTGGACGTCGCGATCCCGGCGGCGGAGGTGGGTGGGAGCCTCGACGTCGACGCGCTCGTCGACCCGCTGATCGACGGGGACTTCACCGCGACCCTCGAGGTGCTGGTGCACCTGAGCCCGGGCGAAGCTGTCCACGGCGCGCTGGTGGCGCTGGGCTGCGAAGTGGTTCCGGCCGGGGAAGCGGGCGCCGACGAGGCCTGCAGCCCGGTGGAGCACGACGTCGCGGTGTGGTGACGCGCTCGGTAGGGCCGTCAGCGGGCGCGCGACTGGACGTAGACCGAGAGCGGGAAGGTCCCGTCGTCGTTCAGGAAGACCGCGTCGGGGACTTCGATCACCACCTCGTGTTCGCCCTGGGCCATCGCGCCGAGCGGGTAGATGCGCGTGTCGATGACGTCGCCCGGGCACCAGTTGCTGAACGACTGCCACTCGTCCCTCGTTCGCGTGCCCGGCCCGTAGATGCCGTTGGGCTGGGTGTTGTACCGACGGAAGGGCTCGCAGGTGTTGCGGCCGGGGACGAAGGTCGCGACGGGCTCCCCGTCGACCGAGACGAAGTGCTCGCGCCGCTCGTACTCCTCGCCGCCCTGCGCGGCGCCGTGTTGCGAGATGATGAGGACGAGCTGGGCGTCGGCCACGTCCGTCGCGAAGTCGAACGGCAGCGTGCGCCGGGTGACGCCGAGCGCGTCGCTGGCACCGTCCTGGTAGTCGTTGAACGGGGACTTGAACGCCAGGGGGAGCAGCTCGTCGAAGGCCGGCGGCGCAGCGCCGGGGTCGGAGACCAGGGTGACGGAGCCCTCGAACACGTCGTTGCGGCCCGCGCAGCCGTCGACCTCCTCGTTGGCTGCGTACGGAACCCCGAACACCTCGAGCTCGACCCACACGTCGGTGTCGGGGCCGCGGCCGGTCAGCGCCGAGAGGAGGTGGGGCACGTCGAAGCGGTACGGGACCCGACGGGGGGGGACGTTCTTGTCCATGAACGGGGTGATGAACCGGCCGACCTCGACGTGGGGGACCTCGGCCGGGACGTAGGTGGTGGCGCCGGCGGGCACGAACGCGAGGTTCACCGCGCCGATGCGGTCGTAGTTGTCACACCGGGCGCCGATCTCGACGTCCACCCCGAGCGTCTGGAGGAGGCCGTCGAGCACCTCGTCGTCCAGGCGGCGGGCGACGAGGTCGTTGCGGAGGCGGAGGACCCCGTCCGGAACGGGCTCGTCGACGAGCGGAGCGTAGCCGTCGTAGAACACGACCTCGTCGAAGACCTGGGTGGACAGCGGGACCGGCTCGGGCTCGGATCCGTCCGTGGCATCGTCCCCGCTGCAGGCCCCGAGCGTCACGACGAGGGCGAAGCGGGCGGACGAGAGCATGGGCACTCCAGTGTCGGTGTGGTTCTCTATCCGAGCGGCCTTGCCGTTGGGGGTGGTTCGGAGGGAGGGGGCCGACCTCGGTGACCGCACCGTGTTCGGTCGGCCGACCCGCTACCCGATCTGCAGGTGATTCACTCGGGCACCGGGCCGTCGAACGCGTTGAGCGGCAACACCAGGAACCCGGACGCAGGGACCTCCCCGGCCCGGAGGTTCACCTGCAGGCTCTGCAGCAGCAGGTTCGGCAGGGCCAGGGTCGCGTCGCGGGCCGTGCGCCACGCCACGAAGGCCCCCTCGTCCGTGTCCGCCCGCAGCTGGAGGTTCGCTTCGCGCTGCGCCCCGATCGTGGTCTCGTACTGGAGCGGCCGGCCGCCCGGCTGGTAGTCGTGGCCCACGAACACCCGGGTCGCGGGGGGCAGCTGGTACAGGCGCTGGATCGAGGTGTACAGCTGCGTCGCCGAGCCGTCCGGGAAGTCGCAGCGGCCCGTGCCCTGGTCCGGCATGAACAGCGCGTCGCCGGTGAACAGCGCGTCCCCGAGCTGCCAGGTGACGCAGGCCGGCGTGTGGCCCGGGGTCTCCAGGGCCGTGAAGGGGAGGGAGCCCGCACGCACCACGTCACCGTCGTGGACCAGGAGGTCGAACGGCCGGCCATCCGTGGGGAGGTCCGCGCCGAACAGGGGGCCGAACCGCGCCTGGACGGTGGTGATCCGATGAGACACCGCGATCTTCGCGCCCGTGCGCCGGCGGAGCAGCGCGGCGCCCGTGAGGTGATCGGCGTGGACGTGGGTCTCGAGGATCCAGCGCAGGTGCAGGCCCTCGTCGCGGAGCCGCGCCTCCAGCCGGCGCAGGCTGTCGTCGGTCACGCGGACGCGGTTCGGGTCGAAGTCGAGGAGCGGGTCGATCACCACGGCGTCGCGCGTGGCGGGATCCCACACCAGGTAGGTCAGGGTGGAGGTGCGGGCGTCGAAGAACGCTTCGATGGTCATGCCGAGATCCTCTTCAGGTCGAGGATCCGGTGTAAGACGCCCGGAGCCCCCGCGTTGGCCAGGCGTCGCGGGGCACCCGAACGCCCCCGGAGGACTCACCCGATGCGCCGCTCCCTCGTCGTCCTGCTGGCCGTGGCTCCCGTCGTCTACACGCTGCTGCCCTCGGCGCCCGCCGCGCCGAGCGCGAAGTTCCCCCAGGGGCAGCTGATCGTGCGCCCCGAGTGTTTCGGCGGGATGGACTACGAGGGCGGCGCCTCGCTGGGCCTGCAACCGCCGGGTGGGCAGGGCTACGGCAGCGCCGGAAGCAAACGGAAGGGCAGCGTCGCGGGTCCCGCGTCCGCACCGTCCGCGCCCCCGCCCCCGCCGGTCGCCGCTGCTCCGGTGAAGGCCCCGGCCACCAAGCCGTCGGCCAACCGCAGCTTCGACGCCGGCGGCGCCGCACCCGAAGCCGAGGCAGCGCCGGCGGACGACGGGTTCGCGCTGGTCAAGGAGGAGCGCAAGGCGGCTGAATCCGTGGCCAAGCAGGCTGCGGCCGCCAAGGACGTGGAGCGCGACAACCAGCTCGCGGACAGCACCCAGCGCCCGGCTCCTTCGTCGCTCGAGTGGGGCGCCACCGTGTTCCTGTCGAACGACGACAGCATGTCGCTCGCCTCCGCGCAGCGCGTGTTGTGGGCCGTCATGCACGACACCGCGCTGTCGGTGCGCGAGATCCGTCCCCACGAGCTCCTGAACTACTTCAGCTTCGACACCGTCACCCCCGACGCCGACCAGACCTTCGACGTGCTCGCCAGCGCCGAGCAGCAAGGCGACCGGCTGTCCGTCGCGGTCTCCGTGAAGGGCGCCACCCCGCCGGGGCTCCCGCTCGACCTCACCTGGCTCGTGGACCGCTCGGGCTCCATGTCGGCCGAGGGGCGGATGGAGTACGTCCACCGCGCGCTGACCCTCGCCACCGACCAGCTCCACGCCGGTGACCGAGTGGACATCGTGTTGTTCGACGACGCGGTGTGTACGCCGATCCAGAACTTCGTGGTGGGCCGCGACGACCTGTCGGTCCTCAAGAACACCATCCAACAGATCCAGCCCGAGGGCTCGACCGACGTGGACCTCGGCCTGCGCGAGGCCTACACCGTCGCGAAGTCGCACCTCGACACCCACGGCCGCAACCGCCGCATGATGGTGGTCACCGACGCCCAGATGAACACCGGTGACGTCGACCCCAACACGGTCTCCGAGATCGGCAAGGCCTTCGAGTCCGACGGCATCCGCCTCACGGGCGTGGGCGTGGGCACCGACTTCAACGATCAGGTGCTCGACATGCTCACCGAGAAGGGCAAGGGCGCCTACGTGTACGTCGGCTCGGACGCCGTCGTCGACCGGCTGTTCGGCGCCACCGGGTTCGACAGCCTCGTCCACACCATCGCGCACGACGTGCACTTCTCGATGAACCTCCCGGACTCGTTGGCCATGGAGCGGTTCTACGGGGAGGAGGCCTCCACCAACCGCGAGGACGTGCAGCCCATCAACTACTACGCCGGCACCTCGCAGGTGTTCCTGCAGGACCTCGCGATCAAGGACGGGCGCGCGGTCAAGACCGACCCGGTCGAGCTCGTGATCGAGTACCGCGACGCGGTCACCGGTGAGCCCGAGAAGCGCGTGTTCCGCACCACCGTGGGCGCGATGTTGGGCACCGACCCGCACAACGTCCGCAAGGGCATGGCCCTGATGGCGTGGTCCGACATGCTGACCGCCCAGGCGATGGGCGGCGACGCGTGCGGCAACGAGCTCCGCACCTACGCCTCCCGCGCGGCCCGCCTGCCCGACGACGCCGAGATCGGGTTCGTGAACGGCCTCGTGCGCAAGCAGTGCGGCGACTTCGAGCTCCCCGCGGTCGTCACCAACCGGGGCGTGCCCTTCAAGGTCAAGGTGGACAGCGACATCCAGCTCGCGTCGGCCGCGCTCGAGTGCGCCGGCGAGCGCGTGACCGACGGGTTGTCGGCCTCGGACTCGGTGGCCTCCTTCACGGCCCCGGCGGGCCAGGTGTGTGAGCTCGTGCTGGCCGGCACGGTCGACATGCGGGCCGAGGTCGAGGTGCCGACCACGGGCGGCGACCTGCGCTGCGTCATCCGCGGCGGCCGCATCTCCTGCGGCTGACGCCAGCGAGGGTCAGGGCGGGAGCTGGCTTTCCCGCCAGCCCTCGGCGAGGAGCGTGGCGACCCGCGCCCGGACCACCTCTTCGACCTTCTCGGCGGTGGTGAGCGTGCCCACCTCGACCGTGCCGGTCTCCCCCGGGTAGCCGGCGCGTACGTAGAACGTGTTGTCCATCCACTGGATCTCGACGAACTTGCGCCCCTTGGGTTCGTCGCGCACCAGGTAGCGGATCCCGCGCATCCCCCCTCCGGCCGGCAGTGTACGCCCGGCGGCCCGCGTCAGGGGTACCGGAGGAACGGTTGCCGCGTCTCCTCCCACGCGCGCTCGTCGGTCACGAGCCGCGCCTCCCGGTCCTCGACGGTGGCGTGGGCGTCGTCCACCCACTCGCGGAGCAGGGGACCGCCGTCGATCACGTCGATCGCGAGGTGCCCCGACGTGTACTCGTACGGGAAGTCGCGCCACAGCGGGTAGTCGGGGTGCTGCAGCCGCAGCGCCTTGAAGAACAGGGACAGGAGCCGGTACGGTCGGAACGCGGCGTGGTCGTAGCGCGCGCCGTCGGTGTGGAGCTGGAACCCGAGGCACAGGCGGCCCACGTGTTTGTGGAACATGGGCTCCACGGCGCTCGGGCGCAGCCAGCACCCGGCCAGCCACCGCGGCGCGAGCGCGGACATGCGGGCCACGATCGCGTCCCGGTCGATGTCCGGCGCCCACACGCCCTCGAGGGGCACGGTGGTGCCTCGGCCCTCGGACAACGTGGTGCCCTCGAGCAACACGGTGCCCGGGTAACAGCGTGCCATGTTCAGGCTCGCGGCGTTCGGGCTCGGGTTCACCCAGGCGCGGCCCGGGGGCCAGCCGAAGCCCGGCGCCTCGTCGGGGCGGTACCCTTCCATCGGGATCACGCGCCAGTCGAGCGACAGGTGGAAGTGGTCGACGAACCAGGCGGCGGCCTCGCCGAGGGTGAGGCCGTGGCGCATGGGGAGGGGCCCCGCGCCCACGAAGCTCTCGTGGCCAGGCAGCAGCAGCGTCCCCTCGATCGGGCGGCCGGCGGGGTTGGGGCGGTCGAGGATCCACACCGACTTGCCCTTCGCGGCTGCGGCCTCGAGCACGTACAGGAGCGTGGTCAGGAACGTGTAGATCCGCGTGCCGACGTCCTGGAGGTCGACCAGGAGCACGTCGAAGGTGTCGAGCATGGCCTGGGTGGGTCGGCGCACCGTGCCGTACAGCGAGAACACGGGGATCTTCAGGACGGGGTCGAAGGCGTCGTCGGTCTCGACCATGTTGTCCTGCTTGTCGCCGCGGAACCCGTGTTGGGGACCGAAGGCGGCCGACAGCTTCACGTCGGCGCAGCGCGCCAGGGCATCGATCGTGTGGTCGCCGGCGGAGGTGACGGAGGCGGGGTGCGCGAGCACGGCGACGCGGCGGCCGGCGAGCGGGCGGCGCAGGGACGGATCGGCGAGCAGGCGGTCGATGCCGAGCAACACGGGGACCTCGGGGGGCGGAGCGGGGAGGGAGCGGGGCGGGCCTCGATGATCGTCCGGTTGCGGGGGAGGGGTCAAGCCGATCCGCGGCGCATCGAGGTGGCGCCGATCATCACGTCGGTGGTCTTGCGCAGGCGCGTCCACACGCTCTCCTGCAGGTAGGGGACGCCGTGTTCGGCGCACAACGCGGCGAGGCGCGGCTGGGCCTTGCGGTACTGCAGGAGCGTGAGGTCGGGCCACACGTGGTGCTCGATCTGGTAGTTGAGCCACCCGTGCAGGAAGTCGGTGCGGTCGTCGCCGGTGCGGAAGTTCACCGAGCCCGTGATCTGCCGCCGCACGAAGTCGGCCCGGTCGACGGGGGGACCGTGGAACGCGGACACGTCCTCACCGGCGTGGTTGGTGACGATGACGAGGAACGTGTGCAGGTTGGTGAGGACCTCGGCCAGGGCGGAGTTGGTGGCGGCGCTGGCGACGGCGAAGGGGCCGAGGGGCAGGAACAGCGCGGGGACCACCACGAAGTGCCAGGTGGCGTACGGCAGGAACGTGGCCAGCAGCCGCCGGCCGGAGGGCGTGCGCGGATCCCACACCTCGGGATCGCGCAGGCCCTTGCGCACAGGCTGCTCTCCGCGCGCGCGGGCCTCGGCCAGGAGCGCCTCCTGCAGGGTGTTGGGGGCGTAGTAGATCCACTTCCACGTGGCGGCCATGAAGGCCACGACCAGCAGCTTCACCGGGCGCGGGAGGTCGGCGGCGCGGAGCCACGCGAGGTTCTGCTCGACGAGGTCGGGGTCCCCTTCGTCGCCGGTGCGCCCGTGGTGGAGCACGTTGTGCTCGGCGTGCCAGCCCTCGGGGCGGATGACGTCGAACCAGTCGACGTAGCGGCGGAGCCCCCGGGCGAACCCCTTGCGCGTGTACCGGCGCGGGACCCCGGGGACGCGGGCGTAGCCTTCGTGACAGACGTGGTGCGCGACGGTGGTCCACCGCGTGAACCGGCCCTGCGACAACAGGTACACGCTGAGCGGGTTGGGGCCGAGCCAGGACGTGGCCCAGCCGGCCGCAGTGCACGCGCGCCCCCACCGCTCGATGCGGCGCAGGTGCGCGAGGTCTTCGGCGGAGAGGTCGGCGCGGAGCTCGCGGCCGAGCGCGTCGAGCGCGGCGAGGAACGGGTCGCTCACGGCTCCTCCGGCGGCGGGTTGGAGATTGGACCCGGCGTCCGCTGCGCAGTAGCCTGGGGCATGATCACTCGCCTGCACGTGACCGGGTTCCGCTGCGTGAAGGACGCCTCGCTCGCCCTCACGCCGCTCCACGCGCTGGTCGGCCCCAACGACAGCGGCAAGAGCACGTTGCTGCGCGCGGTGTTCGACGCGGTGACGCCATGGGCCCCGCCGGGTGTGAGGTTCGCAGTCGAGGGGATCCTTGGCGCAGAGGACTCGTACCGGGTCGAAACTGGCGGGGTTCGACGGATGGCGGATGGCGGATGGGTGGACCCTGCCTGGGTCCAGAAGAACCACCCCCGCCCGCAGTTCCTGCGCCTGGACCCCGACCAGATGCGGATGCCGTCGCCCCTCGTCGAAGGGTCCTCCGCCCGGATCGGCGAGCGGGGGGAGCGCCTGGCCGGTATCTACGACTGGCTCCTGAACCAGGAACGCGAGACGTTTTTCGCGATCGAGGAGGAGACCCGCCGGCTGTTCCCGCTGGTGAAGCAGCTCGGACTGAGGGTCTCCTCCGGCAGTGGGAAGGAGCTCGAGGTGCAGCTCCACGACGGCACCCGCGTCCCGGCCGAGCACCTCAGCGAGGGGCTCTTGTACTGGCTCGCGTACGCGTCCCTCCCGGCGACCTCGGGAAAGAGCCTCCTGCTCGTGGAAGAGCCCGAGAACGGCCTCCACCCCACCCGGATCGCCGAGGTGGTCGGCGTGTTGCGGCGGGTCGCCGAGTCGGGGACCCAGGTGGTGCTCGCCACCCACAGCCCGCTCGTCCTCAACGAGCTCCGCCCCGAGGAGGTCAGCGTCGTGACGCGCTCGCCGGAGGCAGGCACCCAGGTCCGCCGGTTCCTGGACGTCCCGGGCCTCGACCGGCTGCTGCAGGCGTTCAGCCTCGGGGAGCTGTGGCTCGCGTACGCCGACGGCAGGGACGAGGCGGCGCTGTTCTCGGCGAGACTGGCCTCGTGATCCGCGTGTTCCTCGCGGAGGGCTCGCAGAAGCGCGCGGCGGAGGTCGCAGCCGATCGGCGGCGAGCAACAGTGCCACCGGACGCGTCGTCGCTGCACGTGTTCGTCGCACGGGTCCGCGCCGCGCTGGTGTAGGATCCGCGCGCATGGGTTCGTATGAGGTCGAGCTCCCCGGGGGACGCGCCATCCCGCTGGAGACCACGCCGGTGACCGTGGGCCGAGGGCCCATGAACGGGGTGGTGTTCGCGGACGAAGGCGTGAGCTGGCAACACGCGCAGCTGTGGGTCGAGGGCCCGCAGCCGTGGGTGCGCGATCTCGGGTCGCGCAACGGCACCCACGTCAACGGCGTGCGCATCAACGGCTCGCACCGCCTCTCCGCGGGCGACGTGGTGGTCGTCGGCACCAAGGAGCTGAAGGTGCGCCCCGTGGGCCACACGATCGAGGCCGTGTTCCGCACGCGCCACGTCGAGGACCCGGCCAGCGGGGTGCGGCTGATGGTGCGCCGCAACCGGTTCCTCATCGGGGGCGACGCCGGCTCCGATCTCCGGGTCGAGGGCCTCCCCGACCGCGCCGCCATGCTCGTGTTCCACGACAACGGCGAGATCTGGCTCGGCACCGCCGACGCCGAGGAGCCGATCGAGGCAGGCAAGGACTTCACCGTCCACGGCCGCGTGTTGCGGGTGGTCGAGGAGTCGCTCGATCACGCGCCCACCGTCGAGTACGGCACCGTGCGCTACGCGTACGGGCTGCGCGTCTCGGGGGATGGTCCGAGCGGTCCCCAGGCCGTGCTCACCGAGGGGCCGCGCGAGCTGCTCCTCACCGGGAACCGCGGCATCCTGCTGTTCGTGCTCGCCCGCCAGCTCGTGAAGGACCGCGAGGCGGGTACGTCGCCCACCGAGGCCGGCTGGATCAACACCGACGACGTCACGGTGGCGGTGTGGGGGCGCGGCACCAAGGGGCCGAACCACCTCAACGTGCTCGTGCACCGGCTGCGCGAGCACCTCCAGGAAGAGAAGTTCGATCCCTGGTTCGTGGAGAAGCGTCGCGGCGCCATCCGGATCACGGTCAAGGACGTGGTGATGTCGTGAACGCCTCCAGCAAGCCCGAGTGAAGGGCAAACACGCCCTCGACGCCCGCCCCGGACGGGTCGTCGCCACCGCCGGGCGCCGGGTGTGGGTCCGCGACGCCGACGGCGATCGCACGTGTTTCCTCGCGGGCCAGCGCGTGGTGGTCGGCGACCGCGTGACGTGGGTCGAGGCGAGCGGCGAAGGTGGCCGCGTCGTCGACGTGGCGGACCGCGACAACGCGCTCGTGCGCCTGCTGGGTCCGGGCCAGGAGCAGGTGCTCGCCGCGAACCTCGCCGGGGTGTTCGTGGTCGTCACGCCCCGCGACCCGCCGTTCCGCCCCGGGCTCCTGGACCGGTACCTCGTGGCCGCGTCGGCCGCGCACCTGCGGACCGTGGTGTTGCTGAACAAGGTGGACCTCGGCGTCGAGGACGAGGTTTCGCAGGCCCTCGCGCTGCGGAGCACCTCGGGCCTCGAGGTCGTCCACGTCTCCGCGAAGGACGACTCGGGGTTCGAGCGCGTGCGCGCCCTGGTCGCCGAGGCGGACGGCCCGTGGACGCTGGTGGGCCACTCGGGCACCGGCAAGACGAGCATCGCCCAGCGCCTCCTCCCCGGCGAGGACGTGGGCGAGATCGGGCAGATGTCGGAGTACTGGGGCACCGGGCGGCACACCACCACCGGGAGCCGGCTGTTCTCGGTGCCGACGGGCGGAGAGCTCGTGGACTCCCCCGGGATCCGGACGTTCGCCCCGGGCCGCATGGAGTCCGAGGACGTGCGGCTGCACTTCCCGGGGTTCGAGGACCTCCGCTGCAAGTACCGCGACTGTGTCCACCGCGAAGGCGAGGCGGGGTGCGGGGCCCCCGACGCCGTGGCGCCGGAGCTCCTGGCGTCGTACCGCCGGTTGTACGACGAGATCGCGCACGCGGACGCCGCCACCCGCGGGGGTCGCCGGACCCGCGAGACGTGACCCCGAGCTCGCTCGTCGTGACCGTCACGGTGGAGGACGGTGTCGGCGCGCGCTGGGTCACCGAGAGCTGTCCGCTGCGGCTGGGCTCCGGCTGCGCGAGCCGCCTGGCGCCCCCCGGACCCCGGGCCCTGTCCACCCGCGTGGCCTGCGGGGACGGCGCGTCCTCCCCGGCGTGCCACGTGCTGGTCCGCCTGCTCCCCGACGACGGCCGCGGGCGCTCCTGGTGGTTCGATCCCACGGACGGCCCGCAGCGCGCCACCTTCCCGGGCGCCGAGGGCTCGTGGGGCGAGCGCGTGCTGGTGGAGGTCTGGCACCGCCCGATCCCGCTGTTCGTGGAGGACGGCGCCTCGCTGGTGTGCGTCGACGATGGGCTTCGCCGCCCCGGTCGGGCCCCGGCGGACTCGCTGGCGGGGGGCGTGTCGCTGCGCTGCGGCCTCGATCCCCGCCGTCCCCAGCTCTGTGTGGAGCCGGACGGGCGCTGGCCGGAGGCGCTGGGGGAGCAGGTGTCGTGTGGCGGCTCGGTGTTCACGCTCGTGCGGACCCACGGCGCGGTGGCGTTGGTGCCGGGCGGGGCACCGGTGGCGGTCGACGTGGAGCCCGGTCCGTGCACCGATGTCCTCGGCCGCCCCTGGACGGGTGTGGGGGTCGACGCGGCCGGCTCGTCCGCAGCGGTGGGCGCGGAGGGCGAGGGCTTCTGCGGCACGCCGACCCGGGCGGTGCGGGTGCTCGTGGCCCGGTGATCGGACCGCGGCACGGCCGCTCACTGCGCCCCGCGCAGGAGTTGAGCCGCAGGCCGAGGCCGAGACCGAGGTCGAACTCGAGGTCGAACTCGAGGTCGAACTCGAGGTCGAACTCCCCAGGTCGACCACGATTCGTCGATACACGAGTTCCAACCTAGTCCGGTGTAGACACAACCGGGCCCTATCGGGGGGTGATCACTGCTCCGACGTGGGCG
>JBIKWC010000451.1:0-4162 GCA_044356535.1 Myxococcota bacterium | reverse complement strand
CGCCGCCGCCGCCACCTGGTTGTACAGGTTGTGCCGGCCCACCATCACCGACGTGAAGGTGCCGAACACGGCCCCGTCGCGCAGCACGCGGAACGTGGTGGTGCCGCGGTCCACGTCGACCGACACCGTCTCGCCGTCCCAGGCCTGGCCCGGCCCGTACGTGACCACCTTGCAGGTCGCCTCCTTCGCCACCTCGGCGGCGCCCGGGTCGTCGCCGCGCACGATCAGCGTGCCGTCGGCCGGGATCAGCGCCACCAGCTTGCGGAACGCCGCCTTCACGTGGTCGAGGTCGCGGTAGATGTCGGCGTGGTCGAACTCGACCGAGGTGAGGATCACGGTCTTCGGGCGGTAGTGCAGGAACTTCGGCCCCTTGTCGAAGAAGGCGGTGTCGTATTCGTCGCCCTCCACCACGAAGACCTTGCCGGCGCCGCGGCGGGCCGTGCGGTCGAAGTTGCGCGCGATGCCGCCCACCAGGAACCCGGGCTCCCGGCCCGAGGCTTCCAGGAGCCACGCGGTGATGGCGGTGGTCGTGGTCTTCCCGTGGGTGCCGGCCACCACGATGGAGTGCGCGTCCTGCAGGAACAGGCGGCCGAACGCCTCGGGGAACGAGCAGTACGGCAGGTCGCGCTCGAGGAGGGCCTTCGCTTCCTCGTACTCGGCGCGGATGACGTTGCCGACGATGACGAGGTCGGGCGCGTGGTCGAGGTTCGACGCCACGTACCCCTGCTTCACCGGGATCCCGAGGGACGCGAGGTAGTCCGACATCGGCGGGTAGATCGCGGTGTCGGAGCCGGTGACCGCGTAGCCGGCGTCGTGGAGCATCCCGGCGAGCGCGGCCATGGCGGTGCCGGCGATGCCCATGACGTGGACGGAGCGCAGGCGCGACGGGTCGGGGACGTGGTGGGGCATGGGGAGTCCTGGCGAGAGGGTCAGCGGGGGAGCGGGGCCCGCGCATAATACTGAACCGCCCACACGATGCGGACCCCGGCGCGCGCTGCGCCGCGGATCGAGCCAGAGACCTTGCTGGTTCCGCGCTCGCGGCGGCGGTACGGCATGGACAGCTCGCGCACCCGGAGCCCGGCGCGCACCGCCTTGAGCTGCATCTCCACGTTCCAGCCCCAGGTGGCGTCCTCCATCGCCAGCCGCTCGAGCGACGACCACCGGATGGCGCGGAACGGCCCCATGTCGCGGTAGCGGTGCCCCGTCACGCGCGCGATGAGCCGCGTGGCCAGCGCGTTCCCGAAGCGCTGCACCGCGGTGAGCGCCCCCGGCTCGGCCAGGGCCGTCCGATCGGACAGGACGAGGTCGCAGTCGCCGCTCCGGATCGGGGCGACCAGCTCGGGCCAGCGCTCGACGGGGTCGGCGAGGTCGGCGTCCACGATCAACACCACGTCCGGGGGGTCGGCCCGGAGCAACCCCAGCCCAGCCAACACCGCGGTGCCGTACCCGCGACGCGGCGCCACCACCACCTCCGCGCCCGCTGCGCGCGCCACGTCGCCGGTGCCGTCGGTGGAGCCGTTGTCGGCGACCACGATCCGCAGCGCGTCGCCCCCGAACGGGCTCCGGAGCGCGGTGATCACCCCCGGGAGCGAGGCGGCTTCGTCGAGGGCGGGCAGAACGGCGGCGACACGCATGCCCCTCCCTAGCCTCGCGCGGCGGGGTCGAGCGACGCCCGGCAGGGTTACCCCTCCGCGCGGAGGTGGGCGTGGACGCAGAGCCGACGGGCTGGGTGGTGCGCGGGCTCATCGGCGGAGGGGCCGTCCGCCTGCTGTTCGTCGAGGCCTCCGAGCCGGCGATGCACACCCAGCAGATCCACGGCCTCGGCGAGGACTCCGGCCGGTTCGCCGCCGAAGTGACCGTGGCCAGCGCGCTCCTCGGGGCGCACATCAAGGGCGACGAGCAGCTCACCGTGCAGCTCCAGGGCGAGAAGCCGCCGCTGTCGGCGTACGTGGACCTCACCGCGGACGGCGCGATCCGCGTCCGCACCTCCCCGCCCGACCTGCACCGCCGCGAAGGCCGGTTCCAGGGCGTGATGTTCGTCGTCAAACACGTCGCCGAGCGCGAGGTCTGGCGCGGCGTCACCAGCATCGACCACACCACCATGGCCGAGGGCCTGTCGCGCCACCTCGGCGAGAGCACCCAGGTCGACGCTGCGCTCGGCATCGTCGTCCGCACCGAGGAGGGCAAGGTGGTTGGCGCAGGCGGGTGGCTGGTGGAGCGCCTCCCCGAGGACCCCGCGCACCCCTCGCTCACGCGCGAGGCCTTCGAGGCGAAGTACGGCTGGCTCCGCACCGCCGACCCCCAGGACGTGTTCTCGCGGCTGCACACCGGCGGCCTCGACGCCGACGACCGGGTCGAGATCCTGGAGCAGAAGCCCTTGATCTGGCGGTGCCGCTGCTCCCGGGAGCGAATCGAGATCATGCTGGTGTCGCTCGGTCCCGACGAGCTGCAGTCGATGATCGACGAGGACCACGGCGCCGAGATCACCTGCCACTTCTGCCAGTCGCGCTACTACGTCGACGAGCCGCGCCTGGCGGCGTTGAAGGCCGGCATCGCCATCGCCTGAGGCAGGAACCCTCAGCGCGCCGGCACCCGGGCGATGGTGTTGTCGATTCCGCCTGCCTCGGGAAGCCGGCCCGCCAGGAAGTACAACGTGGGGACCCCGTCGTGGACGCCGATCGACGGTTCGCCCACCGCCGGCGTCCGGCCGCCGCCGCGGACGACCACCTGCTCCGCTCCGAACGAGGCCGGGTCCGCCAGCTCGCCGCCGTCCCACGCGGCAGTGACGATGGCCTCGAAGCCCCCGATCACGTAGACGGCGGTGTCGTCGTGCACGAAGGGCTGGAACTCCTCGCGGTCGGGGCGGCTGAACCCGGCGATCCGCGTGGTCCGACCGTCGTCGACGAACACGTCGCTGTTGTCCGGCCCGCTCTCGGGGAGGTGCTGGTCGTACAGGACCGTGGTCTCGTCGAGCGCGAAGGCGTTCGACTGGAACCCCGCGCGGTCCGACACCGGCCAGGGCGACGGGGGCGGGTCGACCTGGAACGAGGCGTCGACGCTGCCCAGCCAGTTCGGCTCGCCCAGGACGAGGTCCGTGACGTACAGATCGCCGTCCTGCTCGAGGCTCGAAACGTCGTCCCACGCGAACACCACGCGGTCCGTCCCCCCCACGAAGCTGAAGCCGAAGGGCGCGTTGTTCAGGCCGTACATGTCGTAGGCGATGACGAAGGGCTCGGCGAAGGTGCCGTCCGCCTGGCGGTGAAACCCGTAGGCCGCCGTCGGAGGGAGCGGGACGAGGAAGTCGCCGCCGTCGGCGCCGACCAGGCCGAGCTCGGGGATCGAGTGGATCACGTCGTCCTCGAGGACGCGGTCCGCGCCGGGCAGATCGGGCCGTTCGGGCGCGCTCGAGGGGCCGAGGACGGTGTTGCACGCGGGCGCGGCGGGGTCCGGCAGCCCGCCCGGCACGGAGAACAGGCAGCTGATCATGTCGATCGGTGCGTAGTTGCTGACGATCAACCATTCGCCGTCGGGGCTCACCTCGGGCCCGTCCTCGTACGCAGGCGTGTTGACGAGGCCCGGGACGAGCTCGGGCTGGCCCCAGGCGTCTCCGACCTCGAGGACCAGGGCCGTCCGGCGCCAGCGCTGCCCGTCTCGCTCGACCGACCTCGACCAGGTCCCCGTCGGCCCGCGGCTCGACCCGCGCCTGCAGGGCGCCGTCCACCACCTCGCCCTCGACGACCGCCCCGTCGACCCGGATGGTGGCGGTATCGCCGTCGACCCGGATCAGGAAGGGGTCCGGCCCGGCAGCCGGCTCGCGGACGAGGGTGACGACGAGCGTGCCGGGAGCGCTGCTGTCCTGGTCACCGGTCTCCGTCGCGTCGTCATCGTTGCTGGAGCCGTCCCCGCCGCAGGCCGCCCAGGTCATCCATAGCGCCGCGCTCCACCGCATCCCGCCTCCTGGTCGTTCGACCCGCGAGCGGGCGGATCCGGAAACTGGTGGCTCAGCTCCGCGTCCGCACGTCGAGCTGCGGGTACGGGATCTCGACGCCGAGCGCGCGCAGCCGGTCGTACGCCGCGCACAACACGAGGTGGGACGCGAGCCCCACGGTGGAGGGGTCGCGCACCCAGAACATCAGCTCGTGTTCGAGCCCCGACACCCCGA
>JBIKWC010000019.1:0-56318 GCA_044356535.1 Myxococcota bacterium | reverse complement strand
CGAGGAGGTCCTTGGCGAGCTTGCTGGCCTTGAACGGCCGCAGCGCGTCGTAGATGGAGCCGGGGAGGAACCGGGTGCGACCCGAGCGGGCCTCCTCGCGGTTCTCGGGCATCGGGCCCTCCATCCCCACCTTGAACAAGGTGTAGAGCACGAGGTACGGGTTGGCGTCCGGGGCGACCGACCGGACCTCGATCCGCGCGCTGCGCTCGTTCGCGTACGGGATGCGGACCATCGCGCCGCGGTTGTTGGCGCTCGACTTGATCTGGTTCGGCGCTTCGAAGTGCGGATCGAGGCGCCGGTAGCTGTTCACCGACGGGTTCAGCGCCAGGCAGATGTCGTTGGCGGAGTGCAGGATGCGGTCCACGAACTCCCAGCCCCGGGCCGAGAGGTGGTCCTCGCCCTTCGGGTCCCAGAACAGGTTCTTCTTGCCCTTCGCGAGGCTCATGTTCGTGTGCATGCCGTTGCCGTTCACGCCCGCGACGGGCTTGGGCAGGAACGACGCGGTCATGTCCATCGACTGGGCGATCTGGCGGCACAGGAGCTTGTAGATCTGGATCTGGTCGGCCGAGACGAGGGCCTCGGTGTACGAGTAGTTCATCTCGAACTGGGAGGGCGCCACCTCGGGGTGGTCCTTCTCGTTCTGGAAGCCCATGGCGCGCTGGGCTTCGGCCGCCCGGTCGATGAAGGTGCGGAGCTCGTCACCGGGGAGCGAGTGGTAGTACCCGCCGGTGGAGATGAACTCGAACTTGCCGGTCTCGTGGTACTTGCGCTCGGCGTCGCGGCCGCGGAACAGGAAGCCCTCGACCTCGTTCGCGACGTTGCAGGTGAGGCCTTCCTTGGCGTGCAGGGCGGAGGTGAACTCCCCCAGGCGGCCGCGGAGGTCGGCGGCATACGGAGCCCCGTCGCGGTTGAGGATGTTCGCGAACACCAGCACCTTGCCCGCGCCGAAGATGTCGGCCGGGAGCCAGTAGAACGCGGGCCAGTCCACCGACAGGCGCAGGTCGGATTCGTGCTGCGCGCTGAACCCGCGGATCGAGCTGCCGTCGAACGTGAGGTTGTCCGCCGTCCGGAGCAGGAACTTCTTGTCGTAGTCGAGCATGTGCATCCGGCCTTCGAGGTCGGTGAAGCACACGGTGACGGCCTTGAGCTGCTTGGTGTCGGTGAGCACCTTCTCGCGCTCTTCGCGGACCTTGTCGGGCTTGACGCGGTCGAGGCGCTGCTGCTTGGCGATCAGGTTGCGCTCTTCGAGCTCGTCGTACGGGATCTCCAGGAAGTCGCGAAGCAAGGTTCCCTCCGAGGGGCCGGCACCGGTAGGTCGTGCGCGGCGGCGCGTAGTTCTCACACGACTTGATGTTCACGTCCACCCGTGAAGCACAAAACTCGAGCCGTGAGGGCTAGAAGAGGCTTCGCGAATCCTCGGACGCACGTGGTGTCCGCGGACGTCCGGTTGGCGCGGCCATCGGCGAAACCGACGGTCTCTCGTCGGCACGGGATCCGCACCTGAGGCGTACAGGGCCGAACCCGGCTCGAAGGAGGTGCGCTTGAAGAAGTCCGCGAAGCAGCGCGAGGTCGAGGGCAAGGTGCAGGAGGTGGTGGGCAACGCACGCAAGCAGCTGGGCGCCGCCGTCGGCGCGCAGAAGGAGGAGCTGAAGGGCGGGCTCCAGGAGGCGGCCGGCAAGGACAAGCAGCGCCGCGCCAAGGTCCAGAAGTGGGTGAAGAAGGCGGGAGACGACGCCAACGAGGCCTTCGGCAGGGCGATCGACACGGTCATTGCGACCGCCGCTGAAACAAATCCGCGGCACTGACGTCCGCACAGGAGGAGGCCCCGATGGTCGGACGTCCGGACTGGGTGAAGTTCGCGGTGGGGTTGGCGGCGGTGTGGGGTGGCGCGCTGTTGTGGCTCGTGATGCCGTTCGACCCGCTGCCCGACGTGATCCCCGTGTTGGGGTGGCTCGACGACCTCGTCGTCCTCCTCGGGGCTGGCGGCTTGAGCGCGTGGTGGGCACACCGCGCGTTGCAGGTCCCGGCGATCGGGGGTCCCGAGCCGTACATCCCGCTGCCCGCGGGCTCGGCGTACGACCCGGTCCCCGTCGAGGACCTCAAGGACTGGTGATCAGGGGTTGTAGATGTGGCACAGCTCCGCGACCCCGAGCGCGTGGGCTGCGGCCTCGGTCTCCAGCGCCCCGAACGTGGGGCGCGCCGGGTTGAGCGTGGGCGTGTCGAGCGCCCACAGCCGCCACCGGTACACGTGCGGCGTCGAGGGGCACGACCCGAGGTAGCCGATGTAGAGGAAGCCGTTGCGGAGCTCCGTACTCCCGGCGGGCACCGTGTGCGGGCGGACGTCGCGCCCCGAGCTGCCTGCTGCGAAGCCCGTCTCCGTGGCGGGCACGTCGTAGATGGCCCAGTGCGGGAAGTCGCCGGCGTCGGGGTCGTCGAAGATCAGCGCGAACGATTGCGTGCCCGCCGGCGGGTTCTCCCACACGAGCTCCGGGTTCGCGTTCTCGCACGAGAACGCTGCCGGCATGATCCAGTCGCAGCGCGCGGCGAGCGGATCCCCGTACGACGAGAGGAAGTCGGGCGACGCCAGGCCGAACACGGGTGGGGTGGTGGGTCCCGTGTGTCCGACGGCGGTCCCCCCGGTATGGGTGTCGGCGTCGGTGTCCGAGTCGGTGTCCGAGTCGGTGTCCGAATCCGTGTCCGAGTCGGTGTCCGAGTCGGTGTCGGTGTCCGCCTCCGGCACAGTGCCCACCTTGTCGTCTCCGCCGCTGCACGCGAGGAACCATGTCCACATGTCGACCCCCGCTCCGAGGTTACTGCGCGGCGTGCGTGTCGTCTCGCTCACCTGCTCGAACACGGAGATCGTGTGTGCCCTCGGGATGGGACACACGCTCGTGGGCGTGGACGACCACTCGGACTGGCCACCGGCGATCCTCGCTGGGCTGCCGCGGGTGGGGCCCGATCTGGGCATCGACGTGGCGCGGGTGGCGTCCTTGCGACCCGATCTCGTGCTCGCCAGCCTGACGGTGCCCGGCCACGAGCGGGTGGTGGACGCGATCGCAGCCGCAGGGTTGCGGTACGTGGCGCCAGCGCCCCTGTCGATCGCGGACGTGTATGCCGACATCCGCCTCGTCGGCGCGCTCCTCGGGGTCCCGGAGCGGGCCGAGGCCCTGGTGGACGAGCTGACTGCGGCGCTCGCGCCGAGCCCCGACACGGGCCGGAAGGTGCTGGTCGAGTGGTGGCCCAAGCCCGTGATCGCGGCCGGGCGGCGCTCCTGGATCGAGGGGCTCGTGAGCCTCGCAGGCGGGCGGAACGCGCTGACGGACCGCGACTGCATCAGCACCCCGCTCACGGACGCCGAGGTCGTCGCGCTCGCGCCGGACGTGGTGGTGGTGGCCTGGTGCGGGGTCCCGTTCGAGCGCTATCGCCTCGACGTCGTTCGGCGGCGCCCGGCCTGGAGAGACGTGCCCGCGCTGCGGGAGGGGCGCGTGGTCCCGATTACGGAGGCGTGGCTCGGTCGGCCGGGTCCCCGCCTCGTCGAGGGCTACCGGGCGCTCCGCGCGGTGCTGAACGGGCCCTGACGCGTGACGAGGGAGGCCCGGGGCGGTATCGTGGGCCCATGCCCGCTACGCCCCACCTTCCCGGCTTCCGGGAAGTCCAGTTTCTCCGCCACGGTCGGTTCGGCGACCTGTTCAAGGCCACCCGCGAGTCCGACGGGTCGGTGGTGGAGCTCAAGCTGCTCCGCCCCGATCGGTTCAAGGACGGGGAGGCGATCCGGCGGTTCCAGCGCGAGGTGCGCCTGCTCCTCGAGTTCGAGCACCCGTACCTGCTGCGGGTGCTCGACCATGGCACCACACCCTCCGGCGACCCGTGGCTCGCGCTCGAACACCGCGAAGGGACGCTGTTGTCCGAGGCGCTGGCGATCGGTCCCCTCGACCTCGAGCGGGTGCGCAAGATCGGCGCGCAGATCGCCCGGGTGGTTTCGGCGGGCGCCGCGCGGGGGATCGTGCACCGGGGGCTCGTCCCCGAGGCCATCTTCGTGTGCGCCGACACCGACGACGTGAAGGTGCTCGACTTCGGGCTCGCCACGGCGCAGATCGCCGACGCCGACGACAGCCTCACGGGCGTGGGTGAACGCGTCGGAGATCCCGCGTACCACGCGCCCGAGTACATCGAGAGCTTCCAGAACGACGAGCGCTCCGACCGGTACGCGATCGGCGTGTTGCTGTACGCCCTGTTGACGGGGGCCCCGCCGTTCGTGGGGCCGGTGATGGCGGTGCTCGACGGTCACGTCTCGCAGATCCCCGCGGCTCCGTCCTCCCGCCGGCCGGGGATCCCGGGCTGGCTCGACGAGGTGGTGCTGGCCCTGCTCTCGAAGGGCCCGGACGCACGTCCCGACCTGCCTTCCGTGGCGCGGGCGCTCGTCACCGGCGCCTGGCCGCCCCCGGCGGCGTGACCACTCCCGGGGAGGGACGTTACGCCCGCGCATGGTCCAGACCGAACCCCGCACCGGCTACCGCCTCGAGCGCCACCTCAAGGACGAGGTGGCCCGCGCCTCCAAGGACTTCGAGCTCCTCGCGCCCGGCGACCGCATCCTCGTCGCGCTCTCCGGAGGCAAGGACAGCTACGCGATGATCTGGCTGCTGCGCGAGCTGCAGCGCGCGGCGCCGTTCGACTTCACGCTCGTGGGGGTCAACCTCGACCAGGGTCACCCGGGCTTTCCCCAGCACGTGATCCGCGACTGGTGCATCGAGCAGGGCTTCGAGCAGCACATGCTCCACCGGGACACGTACTCGATCGTGAAGGAGAAGGTGCCCGAGGGCAAGACGTACTGCTCGCTGTGCTCCCGCCTGCGGCGCGGGATCCTGTACGACGCGGCCGTGGAGCTCGGCTGCAACAAGCTGGCCCTGGGCCACCATCGCGACGACGTGCTCGAGACCCTGTTCCTGAACCTGATGTTCGCCGGCCAGCTCAAGGCGATGCCCCCCAAGCTCGTGTCGGACGACGGCCGCAACGTGGTGATCCGCCCCCTCGTGTACTGCGCGGAGGAGGAGCTCGCCGCGTTGTCGGAGGAGAAGGCGTTCCCGGTGGTTCCGTGCGACCTCTGCGGCTCTCAGGAGAACCTGCAGCGCAAGCAGATGAAGAAGCTCCTGGCCGAGCTCTCGGTCAAGAACCCCCGCATGAAGTCGTCGATGCTCGCTGCGCTCGGCAACGTGCGCCCGACCCACCTGCTGGACCGCGGGCTGTGGCAGCGACTTGGCCTCACGGACCTCGTGGGGACGGACGAAAACGTACCCTGAGTTGTCACGATTCCGTGACGAACGTGTTCAGGAGCACCTCGTCGCAGACCTGTGGACAACCTGTGGATGGTTCCGAACTTGCCGCCCAGACCCGAACCGCCAAAGCGGGCTTCGTACGCCCATCCTTGGCGCGTGCGTGGACGTGCTCGATGGGGTGTGCGTCCCTGAGGAAAACCTCAAGTGAACGACCACCCGTGCCCTTGACGTGTCAGCGGCGCTGCGTCACGGATCCGTGACCGAGACCCGATCACGCGCCCGGTGCGGTGGCGACCAGCGCCACGCCGCTGGAGCTGCGGCGGACCCGAACCAACACCGAGCTCCGGGTGGCGTCCGTTACCACGCCGACAGGGGCGTGGAGCGGGACGAGGTCTCCATTCGAGAGCTCGAGCGTCCCTTCTCCCCAGGCGGAGCCCGGGGCGAGCGGGCGGAACGAGCGCACGGTGCCCGTGACCTCGACCCACCGGTCCGTCCAGGCCTCGAGGTTCTTGGTGGAGTCCGGGGCGGGCAGCTTCGGGGCTGCCGTGATCGACGGCTTCACTGCGCGGACCTCGAACCGCGCATCCGGCAGGACCCGGCCCTCGATCGTGACCCAGCCCTCGCCTGCAGCGGCGCCCGCCAGCAGCAGCGCCGGCTGGCCGGGAACCACCAGCCACGCCGGGTACTCGCCGCGCGCATCTGGTGCAGGCGCCCTGACCAGCCAGCCGGTGTGCTGGTCGAGCGCAGCGGGACCGCCGCGCACCGTGACCGTGGGCGGGGTCTGCGACTCACCGAGCAACCGGAACAACGCGGGGCGGGCGGTGCGGGTGATCCCGATCTGTCCGTCGGCGATGGTGGCGAAGTCGAGGGCCAGCAGGCGCTTCGCCTGGACGCGGGCGTCTTCGGCGTCTTCACACAGGGCCTCCGGGGGGAGCTGGAGCCCGCCGCCACCCCACACGGCGTCCCCCGTGAACAACACGTCGCGCCACAGCCAGGCGACGCTCCCCGGAGTGACCCCCGGCACGGTGGTGGCGCGGAACACCTCGCCCCCGAGCTCCACCTCGAGGCCGTCGGTGACCTCTTCGAGCGCGCCGTGGGCTGTCGGGGTTCCGGCGACCTTGCGGTACGCGAGCGCCAGCGGCGAGTTCTCCTCCGCGGTGCCCGCCAGGTAGGGGCGATCCGCGGTGGCGAGCCAGACCGGCGCGTCGGGGAACGCGGTCAGGCCGGCGGTGTGATCGGCGTGCGCGTGGGTGAGCAACACCCCGAGGACGGGTCGTCCGCCGATCTCCTTGCGCAGGACGGTGGCCTGCTGGTCGAGGCCCACGTCCACCAACACGACGCCGTCGGCGACGGGGACGATCCACGCGAAGCTGCCGTTCGTGTCGACGCCCACGAGCTCGTGGGGCCCGGTCACCCGCGGCCCCTGGCCCGGCGGCAAGAGGCTCGCGACCCACGCCACCCCGGCCACCGCGAACACGATGGGCACCCCGAGCACCAGGAACAGGAGCGCCCACAGGCTTCGCCGCACCACCGACCTCCCCCGGAGCGCCTAACCCGGAGGTGGCGGGACGAGAGACCCGTGACGCGCTTCGTCCCACCCGAGGAGCCCGCCCTCGAGGTGGGCGACGGCCGTGGCACCCCGCTCGAGCAGCGCGCGTGCAGCCACCTCGCTGCGTCGGCCCGAGCGGCAGACCAGGAACGCCGGTCGCCCCGCCACTGCAGTGGCCAGCGCTTCGACGTCGTCGTGGGGCACGAGGTGCGCGGTGCCCGGAAGCACGCCGGTGGACCACTCCGCTGGGCTGCGGACATCGACGACGACCGGCGACCACCCGCTGCGGCGGCGCGCCGCGAACGCGTCGGGCGCGACCCGCTCGAGCCCGTCCACCCCGCACCCGTCGGGGATCGGCACCAGCGCGGTCACCTGCGGGCGCGCAGGGTCGCGGCGCAGCGTGATCTCGGTGAACCGCAGGTCGAGCGCGTCGTACAGCAGCACCCGGCCCGACAGCGAGGTGCCG
This sequence comes from Myxococcota bacterium, assembly GCA_044356535.1. GTDB lineage: Bacteria > Myxococcota_A > UBA796 > UBA796 > JACKER01. The sequence goes on along the minus strand of JBIKWC010000019.1, from coordinate 49,030 downwards.
AGCCCGAGCAGCAGCTTGAGCGCCTCGGTGGCCTGGATCGTCCCGATGATCCCGGGCAGCACGCCCAACACGCCGGCCTCGCCACACGAAGGCACGGTGCCGGGCGCGGGGGGCACGGGGAACAGGTCGCGGTAGTCGGGTCCGCCCCGCCAGGCGAACACGCTCGCTTGCCCCTCGAAGCGCAGGATCGATCCGTACACGTACGGGCGTCCCACCAGTACGCAGGCGTCGTTGACGAGGTAGCGGGTGGGGAAGTTGTCGGTGCCGTCCACCACGACGTCGTAGGCGCCGACGAGCGCGAGCACGTTGTGTACGTCGACGGGCGCCTCGTGCAGCACCACCTCGACGTGCGGGTTGAGCTCGCGCAGCCGCGCGGCCGCGCTCCTCGCCTTGGACGTGCCCACCGCCGGGGTGCCGTGCACGATCTGGCGCTGGAGGTTGGTCACGTCGACGCGATCGAAGTCGGCGATCCCGATCCGCCCGACCCCGGCGGCCGCCAGGTACAACAGGGCGGGGCTCCCGAGGCCACCAGCGCCGATGACCAACACGGAGCCTGCGCGGAGCCGCTCCTGGCCGTCCACGCCGACCTCGGGGAGCAGGAGGTGGCGCGAGTAGCGCGCGCGCTCGTCGGCGCTGAGTGGCACGGAAGCCTCCGGGACCCAGGCGTAACGTCCGCGGCGGGTGTGGCAGGATGAGCGACGCGCGGAGTGGAGCGACGATGTGGTGGCTGGCGTGCACCGGGCCGGAGCCGAGGCCCCGCCCGGGTGAGCCGGACCCGGGCACGCACTCCGCCGAGCTGGAGTCGGCGCCTGTCGTCCACTCGGCGACGCCGCGCTCCACAGGCACGCCGACCCACTCGGCCACCACCTTCCCGTTCACTGGCGACACGGGCCCCGACCCCTGCGCGCTCGCTCCCCCACCGCCGGGCCAGGAGGTGTTCGTCCAGGTGTCGGTGTCGTCCGAGGAGTTCGCGTTCGATGCTGCCGGCAACTGGTACGGGGTCGTCGAGGGGCAGGGGCTGTTCCGCCAGACGCTCGGAGGGGCGCCCGAGCTCCGGATCCCGTATGCCTCTGCCGAGGCCGCTGGCCTCCGGTTCCACCCCGACGGGAACACGCTCGCGCTCGCGGACGAGTCGGCGGGGCTGATCGCGTTGTTCGATCTGGCCGCAGGGACCGTCACCACCGGCCTGGCGGGGCTGCCGAGCCCGAACTCGATCACCTACGACGCAGCGGGTGATCTGTGGGTGGGCAGCTACGGCCGGCTCCTCCGCCTCCGGGCGGGCGAGGTCACCCCCGAGGTGATCGCGGACCTGCCGTACACGGATCTGGACGGCCTCACCATGTCCCCGGACGACCAGCGCCTCTGGTTCAACGGAGACGAGACGGGGGACGTGTGGGCCGTGGACCTCGACCCCGCCCGGGACGTGGTCTCCGTGGAGGTGCAGTTCACCGTGCCGCTGTACTACACGCAGCTCGACGGCATGACGACCGACACGTGCGGCAACCTGTACCTGCTGTTCACCGACGGTCGGCTGTGGCGCCACCGACTGGACGGTTCGCTCGAGGAGCTCCTCGGCTCCCAGTTCTCGTACGCCTCGGCCGTCGGCTTCGGGTCGGGGTTGGGGGGCTGGCAGCGGGACGTGTTGTACGTCCAGGATCGGGGCAGCGGACTGTACGGCGTCCCGATCGGGCTGGAGGGGCGGCCGGAACCGCACCTCCCGTGACCACGCTCAGCGCGTGACGACGTGGATCGAGAGCAGGCCCGCCGACAACACGGCAGTGCCGATCGAGCCGTACCAGGCGCCGTTCGTGACGGTGTAGGTGCCCTGGGTGGGGTTGTTCTCGTACGCGAGCCGGGACGCGACCGCGCCGCCGTACAGGCCCGCGGCCACCCCGCCGGTGACGAGTCCGCTCACCAGGAAGCCCTTCCCGCCGCCGCCGCCGCCGCCGCCGGACGAGGCCACGGGGGCCGGGGCAGGTGCCGGGGCGGGGGTCGACGCCACGGGGGCGGGTGCCGGGGCGCCGGGCGCGAGCTCGCTGGGGAGCGCGGGCCAGCCGTTCTTGACCCAGGCCGAGAACGCGATGGCGCCGCCGGGCTCCTGGACCTGCAGGACGTACGGGCCCGTCTGGGGACGGTCGACCGCCTGGGTTCCGTCCACGAGCGCCGTCACGGGCTGCGAGAAGGGCACCCGGACCGCAGGGCCCGCGGCCTTGGCTGCTTTCCACGCGGCGTCGAGCGAGCCACCCTCGGGGGCGATGGCCGCGGAGAGCTGGAAGCCGGGCTCCAGGCGCACGCTCGAGAGGAGCGCCTCGCGGCCCCCCGGCTCGTCGCCGATCAGCAGCTGCCGCACGCCCACCACGCGGTGGAGCTGGGCGCTGAGATCGACCGGCAGCGGCTCCCGGAGGCACTCGACCTGGTGCAGCGCGCGGTCGGTGGCCGCCTGGAACGCCGTCTCCTCGAGCTCGGCGTAGCTCTTCATCGCCTCCTGGAGCGTGGACGCCACCTCGGCCGGCTTGGCGGGCTGCGCGCACGGCTCGGCGGCGGTGGCGAGTGCTCCCCACAGTGCGATCGTCAAGGTCCCCTCCAGAGTACGAGCGCATCCTAGCGGTCGACGCCGGGGTCGGGCTCGTATCGAAACGTATCCGCGACCCGGTCAGTTCCCGGGGTGGAGGTACCGCTTGCGCTCGAGGTCGAACCGGTGGCCTTCGACGAGCGTGTGCAACACCACGTGCTCGAGGGCGATCGGGTCGCCGAGGCGGATCTGCGACACGTTGCTGTACCGGACGCCGTGGCCGTCCACGATCACGACCACGCCGCTGCCGATGACCTCCACGATCTCGCCCTCGCGGATCACGATGCCCGTGTCCTCCCCGAGGCCGATGCCGATGGACCCCGGGTTGCTGGCGATCACCTCGAGGAGCCGCGTGATGCGGCCCCGCTGGATGAAGTGCGTGTCGATGATGGCGTTGGGGAGGAGCGCCAGGCCCGGCACCATGTGCACGTTGCCCTTGCGCATGCTCTTGGCGACCTCCCCTTCGAAGATCATCGTGCCGCTCATCGCCGCGGCGCCGGCGCTGGTGCCTGCGACCACGCCCCCGCGCCAGTAGTGGCCGGCGATGGCCTCCATCACCGGGGAGCCGCCCAACAGGCTCGTGATCCGCAGCTGGTCGCCGCCGGAGAAGAACACGACGTCGCAGGCGAGGATGCGCTCGACGAAGGCGGGGTCGCGGGCGTCCTCCCGGGAGTGCACGTGCATGATGCGCACTTCCTCGACGCCGATCTTCTGGAAGGCGGGGAGGTAGGACTCCACGACCTCCTGGGGGATCTGGCTCGCCAGCGGCACGAGCTCCACGACGCGGGTGCCGCCTTCGGGCAACCCGGCGATGTGGCGCAGGACCTTGAGGTCCTTCTGCTTGTCCTCGTTGCCGCCGACGGCGACGAGGTAGCCCCGTGGCTTGGACTTGGGCTCGGGCACCGCGACCTCCCGTTGGAGCACGCGGGGGTATCCCGGGGGCCCTCGGCGCGGCTCAGAACACCCAGGCCAGGCGCGATTGCACGGTGAAGAACTTGCCTTCCGGGTTGAGCCCGGCGGCTTCGAGGGGCACGCGGTCGGTGATCTTCGCGTACGCCGACTCGAGCGACCACCGCAGGTGCGCGGGCCCGGTGGGCTCGCTCTTCGCCCAGTCCACCTTGAGCGCCGCGTCGACCTCCCACCCGAGGCTGTCGGTCGTGGCCTGCAGCGACTCCGGGGCGTCGCAGCCGGTGGGGTCGGACGAGCGGCACCGGAGCACGGCGCCGTCGGCGCGATCGGGCCACGCGGTCACGAACCCGCCGACCAGCGAGACGCCCTCCTTCGGCTTGAGCCACACGGTGGGGAACAGGTAGCGGCTCGAGTACACGGCCCCGTTGGACCACAGGCCGCGCGCGGCGGTGGTGCGGACCGAGGCCGTGACCTGGGCGAGGACCTCCTCGTACATCAAGAGCCCGACGTTGTGGTCGGGGTGGAGGGACCGCCCGGTGAAGTTGCCGTCCGCCACGTTCTCGTCGCCTGACGCGAACCCTGTCTCGGCCCGGACCTCGAAGCGGTCGCGGACGTAGCCGACCTGGGCGGCGTAGCCGGTGATGCCGGCCTGCTTGGCGAGCGGGTTCCGCTCGTTCTCGTAGTCGGGCAGCGGCAGGGCCTTGGTGGGGCCGGTGATCGAGACGAACTCCCCCTCGACGAGCACGTCGTGGACGAGGCTGCGCAGCGTCCCGTCGACGATGAGCACGTTCGAGTCGGTCTCGCGCTGGCGGCGGTTGACGATCCAGAAGCCGCCGGAGAGGTCGCCCACGTCGCCGAGGTACCGCACGTCCTTGCCCTGGTACGTGAGGACGTAGACGTTCTGCAGGACGTCGTCGTCGGGGTCGGTCCACCAGCCCGGAGTGCGGGTGGTGGGCGTCTCGGCGACGAAGGAGTGGTCGAGGTCCGTGAGTCCGTCGCCGTTGCTGTCGCAGCGGCGGTCGAACGTGGCGTCGGCCTCGGTGAGCCCGGGGGTACACGGGTAGCCGTAGTACTGGAGGGACGGGTCCTCCACGAGGCGATCGAGCGCGATCGCGAGGAACAGCGGCACCTCGGAGTCGGGGCGCCCGAGGAGCTTGTTCACGATCGCCAGCGGTCGGGTCGCGAACAACAGGCGGTCGTTCGTGATCGGGTAGTACGCCTCGCCGAACGGCTGGTCGAAACCCTCGCCGGGCCCCACCAGCAGGCCCATGCCCCACTGCGAGGGCATCCGGCCCGCGCGGAACACGCCAACCGGGGTCTTCACCTCGCCCCACACGCGCCCGAGCACGATCGACGGCAGCTCGTTGCCCTCGAGGTCGGTGGCGGAGGACTCACCCGCGAACAGCGGCGTGCTCGCGAGCTGCGCGTTGTCGCCGAACACCACGTTCTCGAGCGCGCGGAGCTCCACCCACAACTTGCCGGCCTCCCCGAACTCGAACCGCGGGCGCAGCCACAGCCGTTGGCGCATCAACGCCTGGAACGTGGGATCGTTCTTCTCCTGCGCGAACAGGGGGGCGTACGTCTCGCCGCGGACGCGGTAGTGGCCCTCGAACGCGACCTTCACGAAGTCGTCTGGGTCTGTCGGTGGCGGCGGGGGTGGCGCGGCCGGCTCCTGCGCTGCGAGCGCCTCGAGGCGGGCCTGGGCCGCCGCCAACGCGGCCTCCTGCGCGGCCAGGCGCTGCTGCTGGGCCTCGAGCTCTGCCCGGAGCGCCTGCATCGCGGCGTCCTGGGCCGGGTCGACGGTCTCCACCGGGGCAGGCTCGGGATCGGCGGCGAAGGCGAGCCGGGAGAGCAGCAGCGGGAGCGTGGACATCAGCGGGCCGAGGCGCAGGCTGCCGGGCCCTTCACACCGTCGCCGTAGCCGGCGAAGATGTTCGCGATCGCGATGGAGTCCGCCTTGGCCTCGACCTCGGTCGCGCCGAGCTTCACGAGCGCTCCACCCACCTCGCCCCACATCTCGACCCGCACCCGACCCGGCGGCACGTTGGAGGCGACCCACAGGCCGTCCTCGCTCGTCGCCACCTGCGCGCGCGCCGGGAACTCCTCGATGAAGTAGTTCACGCCGAGCGTCTCGGGGATGCCGTCACTCGCGTCGAACACCACGATCTGCGCGCCCTCGATCTTCCCGGAGGGATCGTCGGACGGGAGCGCTGCGTCCCGGCTGCAGTCGTACGCCGTGCCCGCGATGATCGACAGGCCGGGCTGCACCTGGATGCCGAGGATCGAGGGGATCAGCTGGTAGGTGATGTCGGACACCGACACGTACGACGCGCCGGTGATCGAGGCCCCGGTCGGGTAGCCGTACACCTGGTGCACCTTGAAGGTCTCGCGGGTGGCGACGGGGCCGCCGACGGTGTTGACCCGGTACGTGATCGGGGTGCAGGAGGGGCCCTCGAGCGAGATCAGGCCGCTCACGTCGCTCTGGCCTGCGTCGTCGGGGGTGCCGGCGGGGGAGTCGGCGTAGAACAGGTCGACGTTGGCGCTCGGGACGGCCGTGCCCTCCTCGAAGTCCTCGACGAGGCCGTCGATCGGGAAGGTGGCCACCTTCGCCGGGTCGAGGTCGGCGACGAGCCAGGTGGGCTCCTCGGCGGGCGTGAAGCAGGCGAAGTCGCCGTTCGTTTCGCCCGGGGGATCGACGAACTTCACGAACGGGTCGGTGGTGCCGGTGGTGTCGTCGTCGTCGTCACCCGGGCCCCCCTTGCCGTCGCCGCCCGAACAGGCGGTGACGAGGGCTGCCGCGACCACGAGGGAGAGGGCATCGGACCACGACATGGGACCTCCACGAGGGCCGCCGCTTAGCGTCCGCGGGGACGATCCGCCACTCCCCACCGGTGGACCAGGTGGTGGCCCACGTGGAGCATCCGGGTCTCGAGGTCGTCGACCCAGCCGCGGTACGGCCCCGCGGCGGGGTGGGCGCGGAGGGCGTCCAGGGCAGCCTCTCCGGGGTGGTGGTCGAGGACGTCGAGGAGCGCCAGCTGGAGCGCCCGCAGGGACGCCAGGTCGCCCACGCGGGGTGGTGGGGTGGGAGGAGCCTGCGGGATCGGGTCCGGATCGCGGCCGGCTGCGTCGCGGACCTCGTGGAGCCGGGCCAGGTCGAGGCGGAAGCCCTCCTGCTGGTCCGCCGTCTCGAGGGCGAACGGGAGCTGCTCGAGCACCACGGCGCGACAGCGATGGACCAGCGGCAACACCGTCGCCAGCAGGCTCCACACCTCCTCGGGCACCCGGTGATCGTGGGTGTCGCGCCGGACCCCTTCGCGGTCGGAGCCGCCGCTCACGTGGAGCCTGCGGACGCGATCGAGGGGCCAGGTCGCGAGCAGCTCCCGCGGGTCCAGGGCGAAGTTCCGCACCTGACACCACAGGTTGTGGAGGTCGAGGTGCACGAAGCCGTCGACCCGCGCGAGGATGCCGGCCACGAAGGGCCCCTGGGCGAGCGCCTGCCGGCGCGAGAACGCCAACGCCAGGTTCTCGAGGCCCACCGGGACCCCGAGCGCCCCCTGGATCTGCGTCATCCGCTCCACGACGCGGTCCGCCAGCTCCGCGGTCTCCGGGGCCGGCAACGGCGCGCCGGACGCGAAGGGACCGCCGCTCGAGAACCCGACGTGTTCGGAGAAGTCGACCAGGCGCCGTGGCGCGCGCCGCAGACCCTCGAGGTACACCTCGAAGCGGTCGTCGCGGTCCGCGGAGAACGGGCTCCCTTCGACCCCGTGACCGAACAGCCGGCCGGCTTCGCCGAACGTGTCGAGCACGTAGCGGGTGGACGGCGGCAGGGGCTGCGCCTCGAACCCGTGGTCGACGGTGTGCTCGACCGCCTCGATCGCGCCCAGCACCGGCTCCACCGCTGCGCGGAAGCGCGGATCGGGCATCCACGACACCCCGACCCACGGGCTGGTGGGGGAGGGCGCCATCACCCCATGCCACACGCCGGGCAGTCCCGCCGCTCGGGCGGGTCCGGCGGCAACACCCGCACGCGCGGCGGAGGCGGGGGCTCCGAGAGCTCGGGGATGAGGCCCGGGTCCGGGATCCGCGGGGGGGCGGTGTGCAGCACGAGCGGCGGCTCGATCGCAGGCGCAGGCGGGGCAGCAGGGGTGGCGACGACCTCCACCGGCGGCTCGTGGCGCTGCGGCGGCTCGTGCTGCTCCGGCGCTTCCAGCGAGACGGCGATGCTGGCGGGCGCGGGGGCCGGCGCCTCCACCGTCCGGAGCAGCGTCCAGGCGACCGCGCCGCCCGCGGGCACCACGCCGGCGACAGCGAGCCCTCCGAGGGCCAGGAGGGCCAACCCGAGGGTGAGGTGCCAACGTTGCATGACCGGCTCCAGGGCAGGGGGGTGGCGGATTCACCCGACCAACGTCGGCCCCCGGCCGAGCTTACACCTCCGCTCCGGCGTAGGATGTTGCATGTTCGCTCGGGTGCGACAGTGGACGGTGCGGGCCGCGTTGATGTCGCTGCGCGCGGTGGCGCTGTTCGTGGCGTGCTCCGTGGTGCAGGTCACGCTCGTCCGGTTCGTCGATCCCCCCGCCACGCTCACGATGCTGGAGCGGGCCCGCGAGAACTTCGTGACCTCGGGTCGGGTGGAGTGGGTGGACGTGGAGCCGGTGTCCCTCGCGTCGCTCGGCCCCACCGTGCCGCGCGCTTTCCTGGCCTCGGAGGACGCCCGGTTCTACCTCCACCACGGGTTCGACTGGACCGCCGTCTGCGCCGCGTGGCGCTCCAACGGCGAGGGCCGGTCTCTCCGCGGTGGCTCCACGCTCACCCAGCAGGTCGCCAAGAACGTCTTCCTCTGGCAGCATCGGTCGTGGGTACGCAAGGCGCTGGAGGCCTGGTACACGTTCCTGCTGGAGCTCCTGTTGCCGAAGGACCGGATCCTCGAGCTCTACCTGAACGTCGCCGAGACCGGACCCATGGTCTTCGGCGTGGAGGCTGGCGCCCGCAGGCACTTCCAACGGAGCGCCAGCGAGCTGTCGGCGGAGCAGGCGGGTCGGCTGGCGGGGGTGCTCCCCGACCCCCGGCGCAGGTCGGTGCGCGGTGCAGCGGCCTCGGCCCGCGCAGCCTTCATCGCCGCGAACCCCGCTCCGCTGCCCGGTGACCCTGCGTTCGACCGCATCCGCGCCGCGTTCCTGGCGGAGCCGGGCTGGCGCGCGTGCCGACCGTGATGCCCGGGAACCGCGAGCGGGTGGATTCCGCCGAGGATGATCCGAGGCTGCGGAGCATGTTCGTTCAGAGCCTCTCCATGGAGCACATCCGGGACGCGCTCGCCGGCCACTTCGACGCCTGGGTGCGGGCGGGGATCGGCGTCGCGCTCACCGGGTACGCGCTGTCCACGGTGGCGCACCTGTCGGTGGGCGGGTCGGTTGCGGACTGGCTCTGGACGTTCGAGCTGCCGGCGGTGGTCCTGCTGCTCGGGACCTGGGTGCTCGCGCAGCGAGGACAGCCGCTCGTGGCCGTCCAGCTCGCCCTCGTGACCGTCTGGGCCCAGCTCGTCGGCACGCTCCTGTGGCAGCCAGAGGGCGTCCGGGGCATCGGCGGGCCGGTGCTCGTGTTGCTGGTGCTCGCGGTGAACCTGCTGCTCGGCCCGAGCTGGGCGCTGGCAGCGTGCGCGGTGTCGAGCGTCACCGTGCCCGCGGTCCTGCTCGCGGGTCCGTTGTGGTTCCCACAGGCGCGGGGCCTCCCCCTCGCCGACCTGCACCTCGTGGTGTCGCTGATCGTGACGTTGTGGGGCACGGCCGTGCTCCAGACCCTGTTCCTGCGCTCCTTCTGGACGCTCATCCGGCGGGTGCGCACCAACGAGGCGCGGTTCGCGGCGATGGTGGAGGGGTCGCCGGACGCCGTCGTAGGGCTCGGTCCCGACGGCTGCATCGACACGTTCAACACCGCGGCGGAGCGGGCGCTCGGCGTGTCGGCCGAGGACGTCATGGGGAAGCCGTTCTCGGCCCTGCCCCTCCGGAGCGTGGGCGGGAGCCCCCTCGAGACCCACACCGGTCCGCGCGAGCTCGAGGTGGTGGGGCGAGAGGTCGTGCTCGAGTCGATGGTCCTCCGGATCGCCGGTCCGGAGCGGAGCCTCCGGCTGTTGATGGTCCTCCGCGACGTGACCGCGCGGCGGCGGGCGGAGACGCGTGCGCAGGAGCTCAAGGAGCAGCTCGAGCACGCCCAGCGCCTCGAGGCCGTGGGTCGGCTCGCGGGAGGGGTGGCGCACGACTTCAACAACCTGCTCACGGCCATCGGCGGGGGCGCGGCGTTCCTCCAGGACCACGACGACGAGGAGGTGCGGGAGATCGCCACCGAGCTCCGCTCGGCCCAGGAGCGCGGTGCAGCCCTGACCCGCCAGCTCCTCTCGTTCGCCCGCAAGGAGGTCCGGTCGCCCAAGGTGCTGGATCTCGCCGTCTTCCTCGAGCGCGAGCGCTCGCTGCTGCAGCGGATCATCGGGGAGCGCGTGGTCCTCGACCTCGACCCGTCGGGGCCGGCGCCGGTGTTGCTCGACGAGGGGCAGCTCGAGCAGGTCCTGCTGAACCTGGCGGTCAACAGCCGCGACGCGATGCCGGACGGGGGCACGTTGTACGTGGGCTGTCGGGCGGAGGGGACCGACTCGGTGTCGCTGACGGTGCGGGACACCGGCATCGGCATGTCCGACGAGGTGCGCAGGCACCTGTTCGAGCCCTTCTTCACCACCAAGGGGATGGACGGCACGGGGCTCGGCCTGTCGACGGTCCACGGGATCGTGACCAACAGCGCCGGCTCGATCGACGTGGTCACGGGAGCCGGTCAGGGCGCCGAGTTCCGGATCCGGCTCCCACGCGCCCAGGCGCCGCTGCCCGCGCGGCCGGCGGTGGTCTCGGAAAAGGCGAAGTCGGGCTCGAGGATCCTGCTGGTCGAGGACGACGATCTCACCCGCGACTTCGCGCGCCGCGCGCTGGTCCGGATGGGGCACGCCGTGGAGGTCGCGCGCAACGGGGCCGAGGCGCTCGATCGGATCGGGCGGGAGGCCCCGTTCGAGCTGGTGTTGTCGGACGTGACCATGCCCGTGATGACGGGCCCAGAACTGCTGGAGCGGATCCGGGACCAGGGCCTGACGGTGCCCGTGCTGCTGATGTCGGGGTACGTCGACGACGTGCTGCGGGAGGGGACCTACGACGTGACGACCCAGCTCCTCCTCAAGCCGTTCTCGATGGATGAGCTGTCGCGCCGCGTGAGCGAGGCGATTCTCAACGGCACTCCGGAGAACGCCGTCGACCGGCGCCGGGATACCAGGCGCACGTGACCGACCTCGAGCCGCCCGACTTCGCTTCCCTCACGCGCTGGAGCCAGGTGACGTGGGGCGCCCGGTATGCCCTGCGCGGCGCGCGCATCGTCGTGTCGAACCCACCGGTCTGGGGCTACGTGCTCGCTCCCGCCGCGCTGATGGGCACCGCGTTCGTCTTCGGCGCGTTCCTCGTCGTGTGGCTGGTGGGGCTCGTCACCGGGTGGCTCTGGGTGCCCGGTCCAGACGCCGCGGCCTGGGTCGTGGTCACCTACTCGATCGCGTTGTGGACGCTGCGGTTGGGACTCGTGGCCGGCCTGGGGTTGTTCCTGTACCTGGTCGCCGGCCTCGTCGCGACGCCGTTCAACGACCGCCTGTCGGACTTCGTGGAGCGGCGGATCCTGAAGACGAGCTCCGAGGACGTGCCGCTGGACCGGTTCCTCAAAGACCTCGTGTGGTCCATCACCCACTCTGCCCTGTCGCTCGTGATCTACCTGGCCGTGATGGTGGTCCTGCTGCTGCTGAACCTCGTCCCCGGAGTCGGCAGCGTTCTGGGCTTCGGGGTGGGGTCGGTCGTGTCGGCGGCGTTCTTCACGCGGGAGGCCATGGACGGCTCGCTCTCGCGGCGGCGGCTCGGGTATCTCGACAAATGGCGCGTCGTCGCAGACAACTGGGCGATCACCCTCGGGTTCGGCCTGGTGGTGTCGGCCGCGATGTGGCTCCCGTTGCTCAACTTCTTGATCCTGCCGATGTCGGTCGCGGGCGGGACGGCGTTGTTCTGTCACCTCGAGCGGGCCGGTCAGATTCGCTTCCCTCGCGAGGTGCCACGTGTCGGCCAGGACGATCCCACTCACGGATGAGCTGCGTGCCTACCTGCTGCGCGTGGGTGTGCGCGAAGACGCCGCGCTCGTTGCGCTCCGTGAACGCACGGCGGCCCTCCCCGAGTCCCGGATGCAGATCTGCCCAGAGCAGGGTGCCTTCCTGACGGTGTTCGCACGCGCCGTCGCGGCCCGGCGGATCCTGGAGGTGGGGACGTTCACCGGGTACTCCGCGCTGGCGTTCGCCTGGGCCCTGCCGCCGGACGGTGAGCTCGTCTGCTGCGATGTCTCCGAGCCCTGGACCACCATCGCGCGCGCTGCTTGGACCGCTGCGGGCGTGTCGGACCGGGTCCGGCTGCACCTGGGTCCGGCGGTGGACACCCTCGACGCCCTCCTCGCCGCGGGCCAGGCGGGGACCTTCGACCTCGCGTTCGTGGACGCCGACAAAGGCAACTACCACGTGTACCACGAGCGCTGCCTGCAGCTGGTCCGGCGCGGCGGAGTGGTGCTGTACGACAACGTGTTGTGGGGCGGCCGGCTGGTGGACGCCGCCGACCGCACCCCCGATACCGTGGCCCTGCGCGCCTTCAACGAGGCGCTCGCCGTGGACCCCCGCGTCGACCTGTCGATGCTGCCCGTGGGGGACGGGTTGACGGTCGCGCTCGTGCGCTGAATCCATGTCTGTCGTTTGGGTCAGGGGCTCCGCCCCCGACACCCCCGCGGAACGCCAGGACTCGGGCGAACAGCCCGGGTCCGCCTGCGTGGGCGAAAGCCCGCCCGGCGCGAAGCGCCGAGGTGGGACCGTACGGGACCAGTCCCCCGCACCCCCTGCCAGGGGGCGCTTCCCCCTGGACCCCCCGCGTACCGAGGTCAATCGACGCTGGATCAGCGCAGCTCGACCTGCATCAACCGCAGGTACCGGGCGACCCTGCCTGCGTCGAGGTCTCCGGCGTCGACCGCGTCCATCACGGCGCAATCGCCCTCGTGCGCGTGGGAACACGACGAGAAGCCGCACCGCGCTGCGTGGCGCTCCACGTCCGGAAACGCCGCTGCGAGGTCGCCCCGGGTGGCCTCCCACGGCGCGAAGGCACGCACGCCGGGCGTGTCGATGACCTCGGCGCCCGTGTGGAACACGTACAGGTGCGACCCCGACGTGGTGTGACGCCCGCGCCCGTGGTCCGCGAGGTCCCCCGCGAGCGCGTCGGCGCCCAGGGCGGCGAGCAGCGACGACTTGCCGACGCCGGAGTGGCCCACGAGCGCCCCGCGGCCCGGACCCATCGCATCCAGCAGCGCATCCAGGGCTTCTCCGGTGCGCGCAGAGCACGCGATGCACCGGATCCCGGCCTCGGACCATTGCGCCAGGACCTCGTCCAGCGCGGCCCGGTCGGGCGCCTCGTCGACCTTGTTCACGACGACGATCGGGACTGCCCCCCCGTGGTGCACGGCCATGAGGTAGCGGTCCACGAGCCCCGGCCGGAACGGCGGGTCGGACGCCGCTCCGACGATGGCGACCCAGTCGACGTTGGCCACCACGACCTTGGGCGCGTGCGGCTGGTGCGGGTTGCGGCGACAGAGGCTCGTGCGGCGCGGGAGCAGGCGGCGCACGACCACCACCTCTCCCAACGACACCGTCACCTCGTCGCCGGTGGCGAGGCGCTGGAGGCGCAGGGCAGGGGACACGAGCGCCTCCCACGTCTCGCCGTCGACCCGCACGGTGGCGTGTCCGCGCGCGGTGTCGAGGACCAGGCCGCGCCGGGTGGGGGCGTCCGGATCGGGTGGAGGCTCGTGGAACCTGGGCTTCTTCTTCCTGTGGGCGTGTTTGCGGTCGCGCTGGCGGGCGTGGGCATCCGCCAGGGCCTGCACGTGGTGCAGGTCGTCGTCTTCGGGTTCGTACACTGGAGGGTCCGGGAACGGGGCATCGAAACGGCGCGCCCCCATCCTGGATGGAGGGCGGCCGGAACATGGGTTCTCCCGTCTCCGGTGGCCGCCTCAGCGGGTGGGGCGGCCCGGGCTCACGAGCCGGAGCGGGGCGTCGGTCACGGCAATGGGAGACATGCGACACCTCCAGGTGACTCGTCGGTAGCCGGAGACCGGGTTGTCGGCAACCGCCCGAGGGCGATGGTAGGCTCCGGTCATGACGACCTGCATCTACGATACGAGGTTCGGGGAGGAGGTGCGGGTCGAGAACTGCCAGCAGCCCTACGCCTTCGCGTCCGCTGTCGACCTGGCGCACTCCCGGATCGAGATCCAGGGCGACATCCTCGGGAACAGGGAAGGGTACGACATCTGGCGGGAGGCGCCGCTCTCCGTGTACGGCGGCGTGTTCGGCGGCCCCGATGGGGTCGACGTGTGGCAGGGAGCGGTCACCTTCGTGGGGACGGAGTTCCGGTCCGAACTCCGGATCGACTGGGCGGCCGTCGTCGCGGTCGGCACCCTCCACTCCTCCCGGCTCTGGGTGAAGCGGGGCGCGCTCACCGTCACCGCCGCCTCCTTCGATGCGGGCGCGCTCATCGAGGCGGAGAAGTCCCTCCTCACCGTGTCCGACGTGAGCTGGCGCGAGCTCGAGACGCCCGTCGTCACCACGAAAGGGGGCACGTTGCGGCTCTCCACGGTGTCGATCACCGAGACCCGAGGCACCGAGCCGGTCGTGGCGGTGGACGGGACGGTGGTCGTGGTGGAGAACTCCGAGGCGTGCGGGCTCCGGAGCCCGTTCCTGGAGGGGTCGTGCATGAACGGCGCGGCCTGTTTCGTCCGTCGGTCGCAGCTCTCCGAAGGGCAGCGGGACGTGCCTCTGCTGTTGCTCGACGGCCTCTGGACGCTCACCAACACCTCGCTCCTCGGCCCGGAGTCCCCGGGGTCGGAGGTGTGGGGCCTGGCCGATCTCGGCGCCCTCGACGCGCGCACCTTCGGGGTACACGTGTGGCCGGGGGCGCAGTCCGGGTCGCCCGGCATCCGCGGGAACGTCGCCCCGATCCCGGTGCTCCGCTCCCCCGTGGCGTTCTTCACGCCTCCGGCCCACTTCCAGTGCCCGGCCGCGGTGCCCGACCCGGAGTTCCTCGGGTTCGACCCTGCCATGGTTCCTGGCGCGTACGCGCCGTACCCGAGCCTGTCCGCGGACGATCGGTACGCTGCGTGGTGGGAGGACGACGTGTACTACGACGGTGACCGGGACGGGCTCGCCGGGGACGGGGACGGCGTCCCGGCGATGTGGGACTGCTACCCGAACGACCCGACCGTTCCGTTCGGTCCCGAGGTCGGCGGCAACGGCGTCGACGAGGACTGCGACGGGATGTTGTCGTGTTTCCTCGGAGCCGACGAAGACGGCGACGGGTTCTTCGCGTGGTCGGCGGTGCCCCGCGACGCGCGCGAACCCGAATGCGCCGCACTGCCGGGCCGCGAGGACCCGGACGACGACGAGGCCTGCGTGCCGAACGGCTGTGACTCCGGCGGCCACACCGGGGCGACGCACACCGGCGAGCCGCCCCCCGTGGACACCGCACTCCCACCCCCGCGCCAGGTGGTGGGCCTCGCGGGCTCGTCGTGCAGCACGGCGGCCGTGCCGGGTCCGGCGTGGCTGGCGGTGCTCGCGCTGGCGGGTCGGCGCCGCCTGCCGAGGCCGCGCCCGGCGCGTTAGGACCGGGCCCGGAGGCGTGATGTATCGGGTGACCCTCGTCGAGGGGGACGGCATCGGACCGGAGGTCACGGGCGCCGTGGTCCGGATCCTGGACGCAGCAGGTGCGCCGATCGAGTGGGAGCGGGTGCTGGCCGGCCAGGCGGCGCACGCTGCGGTCGGGAACCAGCTCCCGGACGACGTGATCGCGTCGCTCCGCCGCAACCGCGTGGGGCTCAAGGGCCCGCTCGGGACCCCCAAGGGCGGAGGCTTCCGCAGCGCCAACGTCGGCCTGCGCCAGGCGCTCGACCTGTCGGTCGGGTGGCGGCCGGTGAAGAGCCTCCCCGGCGTCGCCAGCCGGTACGAGAACGTGGACCTCGTGGTGCTCCGCGAGAACACCGAGGGCCTGTACGCCGGCATCGAGCACGAGGTGGCGAAGGACACCGTCGTGAGCCTCAAGGTCTCGACCCGGGCCGCGGCCGCGCGCATCGCGCGGTGGGCGTTCGAACACGCGCGGAACGCGGGTCGGCGGCGGATCACGGTCTGCCACAAGAAGGCCGTGTTGCCGCGCGGAGACGGCGCCTTCGTCGACGCCTTCTTCGAGGTCGGGCGCGACTACCCGTTCGTCGAGCAGGAGGAGCAGAGCCTCGACCAGGTGGCGATGGCGCTGGCCGAGGACCCGTCGCGGTTCGACGTGTTGCTCCTCGAGAACCTGTACGGCGACATCCTGTCCGACCTGTGCGCGGGGCTGGTGGGCGGCCTGGGCGTGGTCCCCGGGGCGAACGTGGGCGACAAGGTGGCCGTGTTCGAGGCGGTGCACGGCACCGCGCCCGACATCGCGGGGCAGGGCCTCGCCAACCCGCTCGCCGTGTTGCTCTCGGCGTGCCTGATGCTCGAGTGGATGGGCCAGCACCGGGTCGCCGGCACGATCCGGCGGTCGGTCGAGCAGGTGCTCGCAGACGGCAAGGTCCGGACGCGGGACCTCGGAGGCACGGCGGGGACCGACGAGTTCACGGCGGCGATCGTGGACGGGCTGGAGGTGCGGCGATGACCAGACCACTCGTGGCGGTCCACACGGGCGACAGCCCACGGACGTTCGCGCGGCTCCGGCAGGTCCTGGACGCGGCGGGCGCAGACCTCGACTGGGACGTGATCACCGGGGAGCCGGCTGCGGCCATCCGGGCGGCGGGGGTGGGGCTCGTCGTCCCCACGCGCTGGCCCGGCGCCGGGTTGCCTCCGGCGGTCAAGCTGCGTCAGGAGCTCGGGATCTTCGCCCAGCACCGGCTGGTGCGCACGCTCCCCGGGCTGCCGGCGCGCCACGGGCCGATCGATCTGTTGCTGGTCCGGGAGACCACCGAGGACGTGTACGCCCACCTGGAGCACGAGTCCGTGCCGGGCGTGTTCGAGTCGCTGAAGGTGACCACCCGCGCGGCGACCGAGCGCATCGCGCGCCACGCCTTCGAGACGGCCCGGGCCCAGGGGCGGTCCAAGGTCACCGTGGTGCACAAGTCCAACATCATGAAGCTGTCGGACGGCATGTTCCTGCGGGTGTGCCAGGAGGTCGGGCGCGAGTTCCCGGACGTCGTCACCGACGAGGTGATCGTCGACGCCTTGTGCATGAAGCTCGTGCTGCACCCCGGGCGGTTCGACGTGCTCGTGAGCGGCAACCTGTACGGCGACATCCTGTCGGACCTGTGCGCGGGCCTCGTGGGCGGCGCCTCGAACGCGCCAGCGATGAACGTCGGCCCGGGGGTGACGGTGTTCACGTCGGCCCACGGCGATTCCCCCGAGGTGGACGGCACGGACGCCGCCAACCCGATGGTGATGTTGCTCCCGGCGCTCGCGTTGCTCGAGCACGTGGGTCGGGGCACGGTCGCCGCCCAGCTCCGCGCGAAGCTCGCGGACACCTTCACCTCCGGCGCGCGGCCGGTGGCGATGGGCGGGTCGCTGTCGGTGGGCGCGTTCTTCGAGCGCCTCGCGTAGGCCGCGGCATGCGGTACCACGACGACCCTGCTGCCACCTCGCTCTCGACCCCGGTGCTCTCGTGCACCGCGGTCGAAGGCGGCTTCGACCTGTTGCTGGGCGACACGGTGTTGTTCCCTGAGGGCGGGGGCCAGCCCGACGACCACGGCACGGTGGACGGACTCCGCGTGACCGCGTTGCGCAAGGTGCCGGGCGGGGTGCTCCACCGGGTGAGCGCTCGGCTGGCAGGGCAGGTGCGTGTGGAGCTGGACGTTGCCCGGCGCCTGGACCTCACCCAGCAGCACAGCGGCCAGCACCTGCTCTCCGCGCTGGCGCAGGACCGGTTCGGCCTGCCGACCACCGCGTTCCACCTGGGGGAGGAGCGGGCCGACATCGAGGTGGACGGGCTGGTCGACGACGCGGTGCTGGCTGCGCTCGAGGCCGCCGTGAACACCGCGATCCGCGAGGATCGGCCGGTGCGGACCCGGCTGGTGGCTGCGTCGGAGCTCGCGGCGCTCCCGGTGCGCACCCGCGGCCTGCCCGACGGGTTCGAGGGGCCGGTCCGGCTCGTGGAGATCGAGGGCCTCGACCTCAACACCTGCGGCGGGACCCACGTGTCGCGGACGGGCGCGCTGCAGAGCTTCTCGTTCGTGGCCGTCGAGCGGCTGAAGCGGGCCACGCGCCTTCACTTCTGGGTGGGTGGCCGGGTGCAGGCGGGGCTGGCGGCGCTGCTGGAGCGACAGGCCCGGCTGACGAAGCTGTTGTCGACGGGTCCCGCCGACCACGCGGCGGCGGTGGAGCGGTTGGCGGAGGACGCGAAGCGGGACGGCAAGGCGCTGCAGGCGGTCCGGCGCGAGCTGGCGACCGCGATCGGCGCCGGCCTCGTCCCCACCGGTCCGACGCTGGTGTGGTCGCGGGCCGACGCCGATCCGCCGTTCCTCTCCGCGGTCGCCGACGCGGTGCTGGCGCGCCACGACGTGATCTGCGTGTTCGCCGGCGGGGAGCGCGAGGGGTGTTTCCTGGTCGCGGGTCCACCGGACCGCGTGGCCGAGCTGGGGCCCCGGGTCGCTGCGCGCCTGGAGGGCAGGGGTGGTGGAGCGAGGGGGCGGTTCCAGGGCAAAGCTGCCCGCGTCGATCACCTGGGCGACTGCACGTTCGCGTAGTCAGCTGGTGCCGGCGGGCCGTCGGCGCGCCCCCTCCTCTGCATGGCCCAGCGTCGCCAGGAGGTCCTCGACGAGCCGCCACGGCGCCGCAGCGGGGTCGGTGGCGGCGGGGCGGCCGTGGTCCTCCATCCACGCCTGGACGGACGACAGGACCTCGCTCAGCGCGCGCTCCTCGTCGCTCAGCACCGTCGCGAACCGCGGATCCAGCAGGTGGCGGGGCGACGCCGCGAGGGAGGCGACGTGGTCGAGGAGCAGCTCGAAGCGACGCGCGGCCGCCAGCGGCGTGCAGGTGCCGGGCTCGGCGAGGGGCGCGAACGCGAGGTCTCCGGACCACAGCTGCTGGAGCAGCGGGTTGGCGAACAGCGTCACCGCCGTGCCCAGGCGGTCGCGGTCGGCCCCGGTGCAGGCGCGGCGGACCGCGTCCACGATGCGGTGGAAGTTGTCGTCGTCGAGGCCGAAGCCCACGAACCACATGTGCCGCGTGACCAGCATCGCCTGGACGATGCCGGCGAGCGCCGCGTTGCGTTCGGTGTACCGGACGTAGTCCCGCCGGGTGAGCACGATGTCCTCGGGCACGCGGACGCAGCCGTGCATCTTGAGCAGCCACCGCGCTGCCGCCGACGCCGGCGCGTAGGGGAGGCGCGCCACGGGCCGGCGCAGCGCGTCGCAGGCCCGCTCGAAGCAGTCGTCGTAGTTCGTGGTCACGAACTCGCGCACCGGGAGCCCCGCCAGCAGCTGGTGCGCGAGCGACACGCCGCCCCGCGCGTCGAGGAGGCGGGCCACGGCGCGCCCGAGGGCGGGGTCCGGGCCCAGGTGGTGCGCCAGGAGCTGCGCCCGATCCAGGTGGCCGAGCGTCGCCAGCCGCGCCCGCTCCGCTGCGTCGAAGCCGGCCTCCACGGCGAGCTGCTCGAGGAGCTCGGGCCACGTCGGCAGGCCCGCGGACGCGCTCACCCCCGCGCCCAGGAACACCGACAGCGCGCCGCGCGAGGCCTCCGCCGCCAGCGTCCTCGCCGTTTCTCGCAGCGCCGGGCTCAGCTCGTCGGGCCACACCGTCCGCCCCGCCGCCTCGAAGCGCCGGCGCGTAGCCTGCGCCGCCGCGAAGTCCTCCTCCTCCCACGTCACGAGGGCCACGTCGGCGCGGCGGTCGGCGAGCCAGTCCCAGATCGCCGGCAACACCGCCGTCAACACGGCCCCCGCCTCCCGGCGCTTGCCCCCGAAGCCGGTGCCCACCACGGGCAGGGCCAGGAGCGGTCGGTCGCGATCGGTGCGGGTGGGGCCGGCAGCGAACGCTGCGTCCAGGAACGCGACGACCGTCTCCGCCTGCCACGTGGCCGGCGTCGACCGGCCGGACACCACGTTGGCGGGCCACGGGCGCCGCGGGCCGTCCCAGGGCAGGCGCACCACGCGCTGTCCGTCGGGCATGGCCTCGGGGAGGTCGGGGTGGATGCGCGCCCAGGCGGCGCTGCCCCTCCAGGATCGGCTGGCGCGCAGTCCAGCGTCCACCGGCAGGAGCCAGTGATCGCAGTGCAGCGCCGAGAGGTCGCCCTGGGTGACGAAGAGGTGCCCGGTCATGCCGGGAGGGTACCCGAACCGCGCCGCGGCACGGGAGCTGCAACCTGCCGAGTGGAGGGGAGGACACATGTGGGTGTTGCTGGCGGGCTGCTACGACCTGGAGTCGGAGATCGTGGAGCGTCGGCAATGGGAGATGCAGGACCACGAAGCCGACTTCTTCACCGCGCTCGACGCCCTGCGCGCCGGTGACCTCGCGACCGCGCAGCGCGCCGGGGAGGGCCTGGGGTTGCGCGATCCGCTCCCGGGTGTGCCCGCCGCCACCGCGCCGTTCCTCGAGGCGGTGCGGGCCACGGGGCAACGCCTGCACGCGGCCCCGGACCTGGCGGTGGCGTCGCGGGAGCTCGGGGTGATGGTGGGTCACTGTGCGGGATGCCACACCGCGGTGGGCGTGGCCGCCCCCGCGCCGGTGGACACCACCCACCCCCAGAACGCCGCGTGGATGGCGGTGTTGTTCCGCGACGAGGCGATGTGGAGCCGCGCTGCGCCATCGTCGGCCGCCGCGGCCTGGGACGCCCGCCTGGCCGAGCTCCTCGGAGCGTTGCCGCGCGGATGACGGAACGGAGTAGACTCGACCCGCTCCCGAGGTGTTGCGATGTCGTGGCTGCTGGTCCTGCTCTCCGCCTGCAAGAACGAACCCACGGACACCACCGAGTCCGGCACCGTCGACACCGACCCGCCCACCACTCCGGGCACGTTCGATCCGGGCTTCCTCGACGGGCAGTTCTGCCAGGTCCGCGCGATCTACGAGGTCGCCTGCACCACGGGGTGCCACTCGGACATCCTGCCGCTCGGCGGGCTCAACCTGCTCACCGACGCGTACGCCGCCACCGTGAACGTCCGGTCCGGAGACGGGGGCTACCTCGTGGTCCCCGGAGACCCGGACGCCTCCGTGTTGTACCAGCGCATGCTCGGGCCGTCGCCAGCGGGCGACGTGATGCCGCCGCAGGGCGTGATCGACCCCATCTTCCTGTACGCCGTCGAGTCCTGGATCAGCAACGGTGCCGTCGACGACTGCGTGGTCGGAGCGCCGCCCCCGCCACCCACCACGACCACCACCGGCGGGCGCCACCACCCGCTCGACTGGTCCGACTCCGACCAGCACGGGCCCGGCGCCCAGCTCCAGACCGACGGCGACTGCCGCAGCTGCCACGGCGCCCAGCTCGACGGCGGCTCGTCGGGGGTGAGCTGCGATGGGTGCCACGCGCCCGGCTGGCGCACGGACTGCACGTTCTGCCACGGCGGGACCCTGAACACCACGGGTGCTCCGCCCGAAGACATCGACAACAACGCCGACCCCGCCACCATCTCGTTCCCCGAGCACCCGGTCCACGTCACGCAGGGCATCCACCCGGCGTACGGGTGCACCCAGTGCCACTCCAAGCCCACCGACGTGTTGACCCCGGGCCACCTGTTCGACGACCTGACCGCCGGGTACGGCGAGCTGAACTACAGCGCTGGGATCGCGCCGATCTCCACGTACTACCAGGGTACCTGCAGCAACGTGTACTGCCACGGCAACGGGCAGGTGGTGGGCGAGGTGTCCTCGGGCCAGGACGTGGGCTGCGGCGACTGCCACGCCGGCCCGAACGACGCAGCGGAGTGGGGCACGATGTCCGGTGAACACGCGACGCACCTGCAGGAGGGCGTCACCTGCAGCGAGTGCCACCAGTCCGTCGTGGACGCCGCCGGGAGCATCGTGGGCTACGACCTGCATGTCCAGGGCACGAAGGACGTGCTGGCCCCGTCCGCGCCCTGGAACGGCGCGACCTGCACGGGCAACTGCCACAACGAAAACCACGACGCCCGCGGCTGGTGACCACGGGCGCTGGGTGTTCTGGTCCTGGGCGCTCGCTCAGGGAGCGCGGAACAGGAACGGGATCCCGAACTCGGGCTGCGACTTGAGGCGGATGAGGCCCGTGACCGGCGTGCCGGACGGCGGCGGGCTGTCGTAGGTGGCGGTCAGCTCGGTGTACCCGCCACACATGGCGCCGGCGATGGCCGTGGTGAGCGCAGGCAGCTCGTTCACGTCGGAGACGTAGCCGTACGTACCGCCCGTGGCCTCGGCGAGGCGACGGAGCCCCTCGATCGCGGCCTGGTCGGGGAGCTCGCCGGAGTCGGAGGCCGGGCCGAACCCGATCGTGTGGACCGGCAGGCCCACCGCGGTAGCTGCGGCCACCGCGTCGTCGAAGGACGCGCGGCTGGCGGTGTCGACGCCGTCCGAGATGACGACGAGGCCGCGGCCGGCGTCGGCCTTCTCGCTGTCGAACGACTTCTGGTGGTCGGTGTCGATGCGGTCGACGCCCTCGATCACGGCGTCCCAGAGCGGGGTGCGCCAGCCGGAGGAGAGCTGCTCGGCGGCGATCTCGATGTCGGCGCTGTGGGTGGACCAGTCGGCGAGGACCTTGTTGGTGACGGGGCCCGGGAACTCGTCGAGGCCGAACTCCACGAGCGACATGCGCCAGCCGCCGCACTCCCCGAGCTCGTCGGCGAGCTGCTGCACGGCGGTGACGCGGATGCGGTCGGGGTCGGTGGGGCAGCCGGAGCAGTAGATGTCGGCTTCGGTCGAGCCGCTGCCGTCGGCGACGAGCAGGAAGGAGCCGAGCTCGGTGCCGGGGATCTCCTCGCCGCCGTCGGGGGTGATGGTGCCGCCGGCGTCGTCGATGACCTCGAGCTCGTTGAGCGCGGGGGCGAGGGCAGCGCCGATGTCGTCGCGGCCGGTGACGGCGAACTTGACCTTGCCGTAGTCCTTGGAGCCCATGTCCGAGAAGCCGGCGGCGGGGATGACGCCGAGCAGGTCGATCTGCGAGAACAAGCCGAGCGCCGCCGCGACGAGGTCGCACGCGCCCAGCAACCCGATGCCCGCCACCACCAGCCCGATCTTCGCCGCTGCCCGCATGTGTCCCTCCAGAGTAGGCCTGGGAGACGCCACGCTTCGTGAGGCCATTCGACGGTCCGTGTGATCCCGTTACCCCGCGTGGGGATCCACCCCGACGAGCCGGGCGCGGATCACCCGCTCGAGCACCGGCCGCGCCGAGGTCCACGTGGACAACCCCGGGTTCCGCACGAGCTCGTGCACCGCCGCCGCCGGCACGAACAGCTCCCAGCCCTGCGAGGTCCGGACCGCGTGCGCCACGATCCCCTCCCGGAGAATGCAGGTATATCGCCCCTCGTTCAAATCCCACACCATCGTGCACCCCGCCGCACCACCCGAACGTACCTGAACACATGTTCAGTATAGCGCGGCTCCTCCCCGGGGGTCATGCTGCGCGCCATGATCGACGCGATCCGCGAGTTCTGGGCCTTCACGAAGCAGCACGGGCCGATGTTGTTCCTGGCGACGGTCGCTGCGTACGCCCAGCAGCACTACGACCTGTACGGCCCGCCCGCGCACCTCCTGATCCTGCCGAGCCTGGCGGTGGCGACGTTCTTCGCGATGCCGCTGTGGAGCGCCGTGCTGCACGACACGAAGGACCGGCCCGCGTGGGTGCTCGCCAGCCTGGGCCTGGCGGCGGCGATGGGTCCGGCGATGGTGTGGGCGTACTGGCCGGACGCCGAGCGGATGCTCCGCGCCGACGCCCGACCGCTGGCGTGGGGGGCGATGGCGGGCGTCGTGTTGGTGATGGCCGCGATGGCGCGGGGCCGCGTGGCGTGGTCGGACTGGGGCCTCGGCCTGGGGGACTTCGCGTGGTGGCGTGGGCCGGTGGGCCTCTTGCTGGCGATGATCTTCGTGGGCATCCCGCTGACGGTGTGGCTGTTCCCGGAGTTCGCGGAGTTCTACCCGCGGTACAAGCCCGCCCGGACCGATGTCGTGCAGCTGCTGTACTACGAGGTCGCGATGGGCGTGTACATGTTCTGCTGGGAGTTCTTCTTCCGCGGGTTCATGTTGTTCGGCCTGGCGCGGACGATGGGACCGGTGCCCTCGATCCTGATCCAGGCCTACCCCTTCTTCATCCTGCACCAGAACAAGCCCGAGCCCGAGATGGTGTCGAGCTGGTTCGGCGGCATCCTGATGGGCTGGTTGTGTTGGCGCTCGAAGTGCGCCTGGCCGAGCTTCCTGCTGCACTGGGTGCTGTACTCGACGATGGAGGTCACCGCCTTCGTGGTACGGAACCACTGACGGGAGGGGTCGTGGAGCGCCGGACGTTGTTGTCGCTCGCGGTGGCCGGGGTGCCGGGCCTGCTGTTCACGGGCTGCGTGGGGAAGGCGGCCTCGCAACGGCGCCTGCACCAGGTGGTCGCAGGGACGTGGTCGAAGGACGGCGCGGGCGTGAAGCTCCTCCGGATGTTGGGCTCGCAGGCCCTCCGCATGGCGGACCCGTTCCTGCTGCTCGACCGGTTCGGCAGCGAGGACCCGGCGGACTACCTCCCCGGGTTCCCGCGGCACCCCCACCGGGG
This sequence comes from Myxococcota bacterium, assembly GCA_044356535.1. GTDB lineage: Bacteria > Myxococcota_A > UBA796 > UBA796 > JACKER01. Next base: position 24,739 of record JBIKWC010000019.1, on the reverse strand, counting down.
CTTCGAGACGGTCACGGTGTTGCTGGACGGCACGGTCGAGCACCGCGACTCCGTCGGGAACCACGGCTCCCTGCAGCCGGGCGGCCTGCAGTGGATGACGGCCGGCCGCGGCATCGTGCACGAGGAGATGCCGAAGCCGGACGCCACCGGCCGGAACCGCGGCCTGCAGCTGTGGGTGAACCTCCCGGCGGCGCACAAGTGGGACCCGCCGCGGTACCAGGACGTGCCCGCCGCCCAGGTCCCGGAGGTGGAGCAGGGCGACGCGCGGGTGCGGGTCCTGGCGGGCCGGTTCGCGAACGCCGAGGGCCCGGTGTCGGGCGTGGTGATCCGGCCGCTGGTGCTGGACGTGCGGCTGCAGGGCGGGCGGTTCGAGGCGGCGGTCCCGGGGACGCACACGGCGCTGGTGGCGGCGGTGGAGGGTTCGGTCACGGTGGGTCCGGACGACGCGGCGCTGGCGGAGGGCTCGCTGGGGTTGACCACGCCCGGAGACCGGCTGCAGCTGCGGGGTCAGGGGCGGGTGTTGATCTGCGCCGGCGCCCCGATCGGCGAGCCGGTCGCCCGCAAGGGCCCGTTCGTGATGAACACGGAGGCGGAGCTGGACGAGGCGTGGGCGGACTACCGGTCGGGGCGGCTGACCGAGCCGCGGTAGTTCACCGCTTCGGCGGGAGCTGGAGGATGGCGAGGAGGCCGTCGACGGCGCGGTCGGGGTCGAGCGCGGCGCGGACCTCGGGGTCGAGCCACTCGTGGTAGAGCCCGAGCCGGGCGGACTCGAACAGGAGGGCCAGGGACCGATCGCCGCGGAGGGGCCCCGGGAGGCGCTGCGAGAGCTCGGACGCCTGGGCGGACATGGCGCTGCGGATGGCGTCACCGAGGGGTCCGCGGGCGTGGCGCCACCGCACGTACACGAGGACACACCACGGCGCGAGGAGGCTGTCGTCGAGGCCCTTGCGGGTCCCGGCGCGCAGCCGCTCGAGCGTCTCGAGGTCGCCGGCGAGGGGCTCCCCGAACGCGCGCGCGTACAGGTTCACGGTGAAGGCGAGCAGCGACTCCTTGTCGCGCCCCAGGTACTTGTAGACCCACGCGCGCGACACGTCCGCCCGCCGCGCGACCTCGGCGATGCGCAGCTGGTCGGGGCCTCCGCGGAGGAGCGACACGGCGACGGACCACGCGACGCGGTGGAAACGCGACGCCTTCGCGGTGTCGGGGACGGGCAACAGATGCTCCCACGGGTGGTCCACGCGCGCTCCTGCCGGCAGGGTCGCACACTGGCGCTACGGTGGGTGGGCCGGACGCCAGCGCTCCCAGGCGGCCTGCAGCTTCGGCAGGTGCACGTCCAGGAGCCCGCGGGCCCGGGCCTCGGCGCCGGCGCCGGACCCCGGGCGCAGCGCGCTCGCCAGCACCGGACGGAGCGCCTCCACCGTGACGGGGGCATCGGCTGGCAGCTTCTTCCGCAGCGCTGCGGCCACCCGCGGCCCCGAGTTGTAGCCCACGTACATCAGCAGGAGCTCGCCCCCGGTGGCTGCGCGGAGCTCACGGACGTAGGCCACGCCTGCGCGGATCGAGCGCTCGGGGTCGAAGCGCGCGTCCGCCAGGTCACACGGGAACTCCGGGGGCCGGCGCAGCGAGGCCTGCGGATCGGTCTCGAGCTCCACCTGCAGCGTCCGGGGGATGGCGCAGCCGTCACACGCGCACGCCGTGACCCGGCCCACCCCGAAGATGCGGTCGAATGGCCTGCGTTCGGCGGTGGTGGTGCAGAACTGCAGGAGCCCGAGGCAGCCGGTGGAGGAGACCGCGAACTGGCGGCCCCCGGACTCGACCCACAAGAACGCCTTGGTCTCGGCGGCCAGGGCAGCGTCTCCGTCGGCAGCGGCGAGCAGGAGCGGGTCCCAGCGGTCGATCAGCGGCACGCTGGGCGCGTCGAGGCCGAGCCCGAAGGTGGCGGCGTCCACCACGAGGTCGGCGCCCACGGGCGCAGCGGTCCCGCGGCGCCACAACCCCACCAGCGAGCCGGCGAGCGAGGCGGGCGCGGTGCCGTCGGCCAGGTTCGCGAGCCGGACCAGCGACGTGTCGAGGTCGACGCGCCAGGGGACGAGCGTGGGCTGCACCACCAGCGCCAGCGCCAGGATCCCCGCGCTGAACGCGCTGGTGCCGACCACCACCCCCCGCACGGCGGGCGCAGTGTCGTCGAGGTGGGTCCACGCGGTGAGGACGAGCTCGTCCACGCGGCGCCACCGCCGGGGTGCCAGCAAGGCGACGTGGAGCGGGGCGAACAACGCCAGCCGGAGCACGGGGTCCACCACGCCGAGGGCGCCGCTCGCTGCGCCCCACACCGCGTCGAGCTCGAGGCCCGCGAGGTGGGCCAGCCCGTCGAGGCCCACGTGTGCTGCGCTAGCGAGCGACAGGCCGACGATGAGGACCCGGCCCACCACCGCCGCCACGTGCCGGCGCGGCTCCACCACTCGGCGCTTGGGACGGGCCAGCGGAACTCCTCCGTGCGGCCTATCCTGCGACGGCTCCGAGCGGTTACGCTGGGCACCCGAGGAGAACCCATGTTTCCCTGCACCACCTGCGGCTCCCACGTGCGCGCCACCGATGGCGCCTGCCCCACCTGCGGCGGCGCCCCCAGGCGCGGAAGCACGGTCCACGCCACGGCGGCGGCGCTGCTCCTGGGCCTCGCGGCTTGTACGGGCTCCACCACCGACAAGACCACCCACTCGGGCGGCACCACGCCGCAGCCCGAGTACGGCGTCACCGTCACGGACACGGTGACCGACTACATGACGACGGACACGACGACCGACACGGTGACGAAACCCACCGAGTCCGGCGGCACCGGCGCACACTCGGCCAACTGAGTGCTGCTGGCCTGGGCGCTCGCCCCCTGCTTCGCCGCCGACTCCGTGTGGTACGTGGTCCGCCACGCCGAGAAGGCCACCACGCCTGCAGACGACCCGCCGCTGACCGCGATCGGGACGGCGCGGGCCGCGTCGTTGGTGCACACCCTCGCGGAGGCCCCGCTGGCGACGGTGTGGAGCACCGACACCACCCGGACCCGCACCACCGCGGCGCCGGTGGCGGCGGCGCACCACCTGGCCGTGCAGACGTACGACGACCCGGCAGCGCTGCTCGCGGCGGGTCGGACGGCAGGCGGCGCCCACCTCGTGGTCGGGCACAGCAACACGATCGGCAAGGTCGTGGAGCAGCTCGGCGGCGCACCGGGCGCCCCGGTGGGGGACCTCGAGTTCGATCGGTTGTATGTGGTGGTGGTCCCCGACCAGGGCGCCGCCACCACCCTGGTGCTGCGCTACGGGCCCTGACGGGCTCCTCGGAGAAGGCATGCGGACGACGACGAAAGACGGGCTGTGGATCGAGAGCGCCGGAAAGGTCGCCACGGTGGGCCTCACCGCGGCGGCGCTGGCGGGCCGGACGCTCACCAAGGTCGAGACGGTGGGCCGGGGCGCGCGGGTGTCGAAGGGCGGGGCGTTCCTGCTCTTGACGTTCGGCAAGGGCAAGGCCGCGAAGGAGGTCGAGCTCGACGCGCCGGTGGCGGGGCGCATCACCGAGCTCGAGCCCGCGCTGTCGAAGGCGGTGACGGGGGTGGCGGCCATCGTGGCGGCGCCGGAATCCACGTGGGTGGTGCGGCTGGAGGTCGCGGGCGCAGCCGACGAAGACGAAGACGAGGACGATGGCGAAGAGGCCGAGGTCCCCGACGACGACGGCGACGACGACTGACCCTCGAGGTGATCGTGTTCCTGTGGACCCCGTCCGCGGCCTTCGCGCTTCCCACGATCGACGAGCCGTGGCGGTCCGGAGCAGCCGCGCCTGCCGACGCCGCCCTGCTCGTCGGGATCGAAGACTACGCGTTCCTGCCCGACGTCCCCCACGCCCGGCGCGACCTGGCGGCGGTCACCGACCTGCTGATCCACACGCGCGGAGTGCCCGCGGAGCACGTGGTCCGGCTCGACGGGGGCAGCGTCGAGCAGCTGCAGAACGGCCTCGAGCGGGCCCGCGCGGCGCTGGGTCCCGGCGGTCGGCTGTGGGTCTACTTCTCCGGCCACGGCGCAGCGGACCCGGCCAGCGGCGCGCTCCTGCTCGTGGGGGACGACGCCCGCCCGGACCCCGCGGTCTTCGCGACCCGGGGCCTGCCCGTCGACGCGCTGGTGGCGGGTCTGCCGGCGGGGTCGGTCGTGTTGCTCGACACGTGTTGGGCCGGGGCAGCACGCACCGGCGGCGCGTTGCTCGCCGACACCCGGTTCGCCGTGCCCACCTGGGCCGCTGCCCCGCCTGCCGAGGTCACATTGTGGACCGCTGCGGGTCCCGGGGAGCTGGCCAGCGGCCTCGACCCCGCCCGCCACGGTGCCTTCACGTACTTCGTCGTGGGCGCGCTGCGGGGCTGGGCGGACGGCGAGGTCGACGGCGCCCCCGACGGGAACGTCACCCTCGACGAGGCCCGGTCCTACGTCACCCGCGGCCTCGCCGCTGCGGGCGTCGCCAGCCAGACGCCCACCCTCGCGGGGCAGGCTCGACCCGACGCCCTCGTCTCCGGTCGCCTGGAGGCCGCGCCGCCGATCGAGGCGTTCGCCGCGAGACCCGCAGCGGGCGTGGTGGGCGGCGTGATCGCCGGCGAACCCCCGAACCCCCTCGCCGCGCTGGGGTACCGGGCGCCCCTGCGGCACGTCGGAGGCAGCCGCTACGCCGACGCCACGGACCGCACCCTCGACCTGGGTCTGCTGTACGGCTCGCTCGGCGGGGACCTGTCCGGCGAGGAAGCGCAGCGGGCCTACCGACGCGCCCTCACTCCGACCGCGGTCGGCGCCGGGCTCGCGACGGTCGGGGTGCTGGAGCTCGCGCTGGTCAGCTGGATCCCGTTCCTCGAGTACTCGAAGGCGGTGAACCGCGGCCTCTCGTGCGACGACGCCGATGCCATCGAGTACCTCTGCATCGACGAGCAGAACACCCTCGCCTGGGGCGTGGGGCTCACCTCCTCGTCGGTGGCCCTGATCGGCACCGGACTCGGACTGTCGTTCGGGACGAAGCAGCGGCGCATCGACGCGCGGGAGGCCCTGGTCGAGGCCGCAGAGGCCCGGCTCCCCGCGGAGTGACGCTCAGTCGCAGCGCACCAGCGGGGTCGTGCCCTTCACCTCCATCGAGTCCAGCACCGACGCCAGGGTGACGGTGTCGGCATCGAGCCTGGGCGCGGGGACCGGGGGCTTCTCGTCGGAGCGGTTCCACGAGTACGGGGGCGAGAACAGGTTGCCGCTGACCGACCAGAAGGTCAGGCCTTTGCCGTCGACCTGCAGGTTCATGTTCAGGGCGTCCTTCATGTAGTTCTCGCCGCGGTCGCAGCTCAGTGGGAGGGTGGACAGCTCCAGGCCCTCCTTCTTCCTGAGACGCGCGCCCTGCACCTCGAACCAGCGCGTCCCCACCCGCATCCACGCGCCCGCTGCGCCGGGAGCGGCCGCTCCGACCTCGCCGGGCGCTGCCTCCCCACACCAAGCGGCCTTCACCGGGCCCGTCACGGTCCCCTTGCGCTCGGAGGGGCCGGACTCCGAGCCCATCGGCGGGAGCGCGGCGAACGAGGCCTCCAGCATGCCTGCGGCCACGGTGAGCTTCGCGGGCCGCTCCTGCGCGCCCTCCAGCCAGAAGTCGTCCGCCGCGCCCGACTCCGTCTCGGACACCGACCGCACGCCCCAGCCCTGCCCGTCGAACTTCGCATAGGGGGCGACGGTCACGATCGTGTCGCCCCAGCTGCCGTCTTCGCAGGCGTGCAGCGAGCCGGCTGCGAACAGGTGCAGGTCGATGCTCCCGTCGTCGGAGGGGCGGGCCAGCGCGCTCGCGAGCGGGGCGCCGCACCACTTCGCCGCCACCGCGGAGACCTCGACCTTCGCGCCGTCGTCGAGCTCCACGGTCACGGGGGCGAACGACAACGTGCCCTGGCCCGTCACCAACGCCTCGAGGCCCTTCACGCGGCGCTCGGCGTCGGTGTACCAGATCCCGGAGGCCGCGCCCGACACCTCCACCTCGGTGACGGCCCACCCGGCTGCGTCTTCGGTGGGGGCGAGCGCCAGGCGGCGGGTGGGGTACCCCTCGGGCGCGTCGTCACAGCCGACGGCGGTGTCGTAGCCGCTCACTTCGATTCGCCCGTCGACCCACCGGGCCACCGCGGGGATCGCCGCCGCCGCTGCGGGCTTCGGCTCACCCTTCGCCGGCTTGGGTGCACCTTTCCCTGCCACCGCCACCGCCACGAGCACGCTCACCCACATCGAAGCCTCCCGCCGCGCACGTATGCTCGTCAGGTTCCGCCGTGGTGTATCCGGGTGTAACGGCCGGGCGCGCGGGGCCCCGCGGTGGTAGGCGGCGGCGATGTCACACGTCTACTCGACCGACCTCGTCGTGCGCGGCTACGAGTGCAGCACGCGCCGGACGGTGGGCCTGCCCACGGTGTTGTCGTACCTCGAGCACGCCCGGTGGCTGTGGATCCTGGAGCCCGACCTGGGCCTCCTCGACGAGCTGCACCGGGGCTCGTTCTTCGTGGTCCACCGCGCGACCCTGTCGCTCGCCCGCGGCTTCGGCCTGGGCACGGCGCTGACGGTGCGCGCCGCGCTGCGCAGCGTGGGGCGGGTGACCTGCGAGGTGGAGCAGGACCTGGTCCGCGACGACGGGGTCCTCCTGGCGCGGGCGCAGGTGACGGCGGTGTGGCTGGGCCCCGACTTCGGGCTGCGTCGGGTGCCGGACGTGACGCGGCGCGCGGTGACGGACGAGCCGCTCACCGCGGTCGTGGCCCCAGCGAGCCCGGGGCGGGGCTCGTTCCTGGGTCCACCGGAGTGGGTGGCGGACGCGGTGGTGGAGCGGGTCGTGGCCCGGGACGTGCCCGAGGACGCCGACGAGCGGCCATTCGTGGTGCAGGCGAGCGACTGCGACCTGCACGGGCACGTGAACAACGCCGCCTACCTGCGGATCTTCGAGGACGCCCTGGGCGCGCCGGCCCTCCGGGCAGACGTGGAGTACCGGGGGCAGGCGGGACCGGGCGACGTGCTGCGCCTCCGGTCGTGGCCCCACGCCGCCGGCCGCGGGTTCGCGCTGCAGCGCGGAGACGACGTGTTGTGCCGCGCCGTCCTGAGCCCGGGTCACTTCTTCAGCGACGGGTGGGGCGGAGCCGGACCCGGCTCCCTTGCGTGACCACCACTTGTTCGGCCGTGGACGACTCCGCTCGCGGGAGGTGGAGCGGTAGCGCGAACGCCCGGGCGATGGGCCGGAGCCGCTCCGGGTCTGCGAACAGCAGGGTCTCCGCCCCCCCGTCGTCCTCGAGGGAGACGAAGCGTTCGGGCAGGCCGCGGCCCTCGAGCAGCGCTTCCGCGACGTCGAGTACACACGCCACGTCGAACCAGTCACCCAGGTCCTCTGGGAAGCGCTCTACGACCAACGAGCCCCAGGTCGCCGTCAAGGTCGTGCCGTCGCCGTCGACCTGCTGCGCGACCCGATCCGGCGCGAGCCGTCCCCCCGTCGCCGCGATCAGGTCGCTCAGGAGCTCCGTGTGCTGAACCGGCACGAAGCCGGTTTCGGCGTCGACCCGCACCACGGCAGAGGACCGAGTCACCGCGGTGAACCACTGCCGCGGATCGTCCCGCGCGAAGGGCTCACGGAGGAGCACCTCGGGTGGTTCCGGCAGGATCCCGGCCTCCCAGAGCGCGCGGACCACGGCCGCCGGATCCACCTGGGGGCTCGGGGGGTCGGGCTCGGTGGACCGCGCCGGAGTGAGCAGGGCGAGGAGCTCCTCCTCGTCGTCGGACCGGTGAGGGAGGGCCACGAGCTGGGCAAAGAGAAGATCGTGGACCTCGGTGTGGGACAGCGCCGTGATGCGCTCGCTCGCAACCGCTGGGTCTTCTCCTCGCTCCACGAGCAGCCGCAACAGCTCTCGTCTCGTGGCGGTCGACGGGCCCGGTCTCCGTTGCATGGCCAGGCCCTCCTGGACGGCGGTTCGCGGAACATCGGGTCGGTATCCGCGCGCTGCACCGTTCGCAACGCGCCCAACCAGTCCTCGGGCGGAGGGGGAGGCACGCCACCCACCGCTGACGGCTTCCCTCAGTACGAGATGACGACCTCACCGTCACCCAGGCGGACGCCGCCCGTCAGCACCGGCGCGTCCAGGCCGCCCGTCCACGAGGAGCCGCCGCCGCCGCCCCCGCCGCCGCAGTTCCCGACGGAGCTGCCGCCGCCGCCCCAGTAGCCGCCGCCCCCGCCGCTCGTGCCGCCGTACGTCGTGTAGCAGATGCCGTTCTCCCACGTGTCCGACGCCCCGCCCTGCCCGAGGGCGCCGGTCGCGCCGCAGGTGTTGGTGTAGCAGGTGTTGCACGACCCCGCGCCGCCCGACTGCTCGCCTCCGCCCCCAGCGCCGCCGGAGTGGCACGACGAGTCTCCGCTCCCACCGAACACGTCCCCGGCTCCCCCGGGCGCGCCGTAGCCCTCGGCCCCGCCGCCGCCGCAGTACGTGGCCCCACAGGCGCCACCACCGCCCGCTCCCCCCGCCACCACGTCGATGTCGTTCGGGCCGCCGCCGCCGCCGCCGCCGGCCACGAGGATGCGGTCGTCCAGCTCCGCGCCGCCCAGGCGCAGGTCGGAGGCGCCGCCGCCGTTGCGATCGGTCGCGGCCCACCCGGCGCCGCCGCCGTTGAAGCCGTCCCGGCCGCCCACGTAGACCTCGAGGACCTCGCCGGCGGCCAGCGCCACGCTGCCGGAGGCGTAGCCCCCGAGTCCGCCGTTGCCGCCCGCGCCTTCGGCGCCCCAGGCCTCGAGGAGGAAGACGCCCGTGCAGGGCGCCACGAACACCTGCGCGGCGCCGGTGTAGGCGAACACCTCGGCGCCGGGGATGCAGACCCCGTCCCCGATCACCATCGACACCACTGCGGGCGCGGACATAGCCCCGGAGGCGTCGGCGATCGTGTACTCGAAGCTGTCCGCCTCCTCGGTGCCGCCGTCGTGGGTGTAGTCGACGGTGCCGTCGCCGTTGACGACGACCGTCCCGTAGGCGGGCTGCACCGTCACGACCACCGAGGTGAGATCGAGCCCGTCGTCGGGATCGCGGTCGTTGCCGCTGACCCGGATCGTGGCCGTGCCCCCGACCTCTGTGGCGCTGCGATCGTCGACGGCCGTCGGTGGGTCGTTGACGGGGCTGAGGGTGACGGTCACGGTGGCGGGGTTCGACGCTGCCCCAGCGAGGTCCCGGATGCCGTAGCGGAACGTGTCCGAAGCGGTCTCGCCGCCGTCGTGGACGTAGTCGACGGTGCCGTCGGCGTTCACGGTGACGGTGCCGAAGGCGGGCGGGGTGATGACGAGGAGGGAGGCGAGGTCGAGCCCGTCGTCGACGTCGTCGTCGTTGGCCGCGAGGTCGATCACGACGAGGGCGCCCTCGTCTCCGGCTGCGGCGTCGTCGGCCGCCACCGGCGGGTCGTTCACGGGGTCGATCGTCACGTCGACGGTCGCGAGGTTCGAGGTCTCCCCGGACGAGTCGTCGACCACGTAGGTGAAGCTGTCTGCGCTGTCCTCGCCGCCGTCGTGGGTGTACCGGACGAGGCCGTCCGCGCGGATCTCCAGGCTCCCGTGTCGCGGCTGGTCGACGACGGTCAGGGTGGCAGGGTCGATCGTGTCGTTCGGGTCGGTGTCGTTGGTGAGGGGTTGGCCCACGACCTGGCCACCTTCGTCGACCACGAGCGCGTCGTCCTGGGCGTCGGGCGCCGTGGGGGACGTGCCCGTGTGGGTGTCGGTGTCGGTGTCGGTGTCGGTGTCCGAATCGGTGTCGGTATCGGTGTCCGAGTCGGTGTCGGTGTCGGTGTCGCCGTCCGGCGACGACGTGTCTTTCTGCGCGGTGGACCCGGCGCACGCGGCGAGGACAAGCACCAACCAGAGCGAACCGCGCATGTGGACTCCAGAGAGATTGGCGTTCAGCCTAGCACCGTCGCCGTTGGACGGCGAACCTGGGTGTCGCCGGTAGCCCGGCCGCCCACGTTGACCTCGAGGACCTGAAGCAAGCGCGCGAGCCCAGGTCACCCCCGTTTCAGCGCGTCACAACCCGGCAACACCGCTGGTGCCGCGAGACCCCGCCGGTGACGAAAGGCCAGGAGGTGAGCGGTGGACACGACGAGCGACGCGGACCTGCAGCAGCGCGTGCGGACGGTGATCGGGGCGCGACCCGACGAGCCCTGGGCCTCGGCGTGGCGGAACGCGTTCCAGGTCCGCGGACCCGTGCCGTTGGGGACGCGCCGGGCAGCTGGGTTGCTGGTTGCGGCCTCGACCGACGACTGGGAGCCACGGCTGCGCGACCGCGAGGTCGTCCGCCAGCGGATCGCGGTCCTGGCGCACCTCGCGCGGGTCGCCGACCATTGGGGTCGGGAGCAGCACCTCGCGGACGCGGCGCTCGCGGCGTTGGCCGCGCTCGCGGCGCCCCCGGAGGACCTCGAACACGTGGAGCTGCCCGTGGTGCTCGCCGCCCTCGACGGCGCCCGGCGCCTCCCGGAGGGCCAGCGGCTCCAGCTCACCTGGCGCAACCAGGCCGGAGCGGCCCTCGCGTGGGCGTACGGGGCGTTCGCCGACGTCGAGGACGCCGCGGCCCACGCGGGCGAGCTCGGCTCGATGCTGCCGATGCTCCCCCTCGCGCACCCCCGGGCGCTCGAGGAGATCCGCGAGGCCCTCGATGCCGCCCGCGCCGAGCTGGTCACGACGCCCGAGCGCTCCGCGCGCCGGTCGGTGCTGATCGAGCGCGCCAAGGCCCTGCGCTGGCTCACCGAGCCGTGGTGGCCCGAGCTGTCGCTCACGCCGTGGAAGCTCGACGACACCTTGTCGCCGTCCGCGGCCGCCGCGTTCGACGGCCTCGCCCTGCGCGAGAAGATGGCCGTCCTGGCCCCCCCGAACACCGACCCCGCCCTCCGGTCCGGCCGGGAGGTGTTCGACGCGGCGACCCGGCTGCTGCTGCACGGGTCGTACCTCGCGGACGCGGCTCGTCGGAAGGACCTGCAGGCGGCGACCGGTCTGCTGCTGCTGCTCCGCGAGCTGCCGACAGCGTCGCCGGAGCCCGAGCCGGCGGACGAGCCGGGTCCGGTCACCCTCGAGGACCGGGTCTGGCTGTCCGCCGCCGCCGACGCGCTGTTCTGGGCCACCGGTGTCCTCGAGGTCATGCCGGACCGCGACCCGTCCGGCCGCGAGTACGAGGCGCTGCTCGGCCTGCTGAAGTCCGGGACCTGGGGCTCCGTCGCCGCTGCCGCCGGCGTTCGGCCGGGGCCCGTGGTCGCCGCGGAGCTCACCCGTCAGCAGTCCCTGTTGGCGGACGCCCGCCCCGGCACCCAGCGCCACCGGTTCGCGGCCGAGCGGATCCGGGCGCTCCGCTGGATCGTCGAGGCCCGCTGGCCGTCGGTGCCCGCCACGCCGTGGGATGGGAGCAGCACCCCGTCCGTCCCCCCGACGGCGCCGTTGTCGCCGCCCGTCGGACGGTGGCTCGCGCTGTTCGCGCTGGTCGGCCTCTCCACCTTCCTGGCCGCGTGCGGCGGCGGATGGGCGCTCCTCCACTGACCGGTGCCCCGCGCCGGAGTACGCTCCGCGCATGCGGTTCTCGCTCGGCGCCACCATCGTCGACCTCGACTCCGGCACCGCCCGGACGAGCGAGGGGGACGTCCCCCTCACCGCCAACGAGGTCAAGGTGCTCCGGCTGCTCGCCCAGCGACGCGGTCGGGCGGTGCCCCGGGACGATCTGCTCGTCGCGCTCGGGTACCGGCCGGCGGTCGTGACCCGCGCGGTCGACCAGCTGATCTTCCGCCTCCGCCGCAAGCTCGAGCCGGTCCCCGACGAGCCCGCCTGGCTCGTCTCGGAGCCTTCGCACGGCTACCGGCTCGCCCTCGAGGTCGCGCCCGCGCCCCTGGGCCGCGCCCCGCAGCTCGCCCACCTGCGCCGCCTCCTCGACGAACGCGGCACCGTGTGGGTCTCCGGGCTGCCTGGCGCGGGGCGCCGGACCCTCGCCGCCGCGGCCGGGGCCCCGGTGGACGACCGCCGGACCAGCACCTCCGGAGCGCCCGCGCCGGGGGTGGTCCTGGCAGACCTGCCCCCGTCGGGGGCGCCGTTCGTCCGGCTGGGCCCGCTGCCCCCGGAGCACGCGCTGGCGCTGCTCGAGCGCTGCGTCGTCGACCTGCGCGGGACGGAGCTGTCGGCGCAGGAGCGGGCCGTGTCGTCAGACGTGGTGGCCGCCGCGGACGGGCTCCCCGGACGGCTCCTCGCCTCAGCCTCCGCAGCCCTGCTCCGGCCGCTGTTCGCGCTCCGGCTGCCGCCCGATCCCGCGGTCCGTGACCTCCTCGACCGGCTCCCCGACCTGCGGGACGCCCTGGGCGCGGTGGTCGTGTTCCCAGGTGCGTTCTCGACGGAGGAGGCGGCAGAGCTCGGCGTCGCCGAGGCCGTGCAGGGGGACGCGTGGCGGGCGGGGCTGCTGGAGCGGGTGGACGGACAGCTCGCGCTCCCGATGGGCGTGCGTGCGTGGTTGCCGGAGCGGGCGGAGGCTGTCGCGTCCGCCCTGAACGCGTGGCTGCCGCGGGCCCTGGTCGCGGCCTGGGCGGTCACCGAGCGGGGGACCGCCGCCGACGACGCCGAGCTGCTGAGGTGGTGCGAGCGGCTCGTCGGGCGGGTCGGAGCCGATCCGCGGTGGCTCCCGGTCCACCACGCGGCCCTGGCCCTCGGGGCCGACCTGGGACCGATCCCGGAGGGTCGGGCGGACAGCCCCTGGACCGCCGCCGTCGCCACCCGGCGCGCGTGGCGGGAGGGCGACCTGGCGTCGGCCCGGGCGTCGGCGCGGCGGGTGAGCGGAGCCGACCTGCCTCCAGGCGTCCGGGCAGGCTTCCTGCGGCTCCGCGCCGGCGCGGACGTCGACGCAGTCCCCGAGGCGGAAGCGCTCGCGCGGTCCCACCCGAGCCCCCTGACCCGGGGCACGGCCCACCTCGTCGCCGGGGTGGCCCACTTGCAGGGGGACCGGTCGCTCTCCGCCGCGCACGACGCCTTGCTGGCCGCCCTCGCGGAGTTCCGGTCGACCGGGGCCGCGCGCCTCGAGCGGATCGCCGTGTACGACCTCGCGATCTGCGCGACCCGCGACGGGCGTGCACGCGAGGCCGTGGGGTGGTTCGGCGCGCCCGAGCACTCCGACGCGCGGTGGATGTCGATCGTGCTCCACCTCGCGCTCGAGGAGCTGCCGGCCGCCGAGGCGCTCCTCGAGGCGCAGGAGGCCGCCGGGGCCGCGCCCCGCCTGCTCGCAGTGCTCCGCGGCGCGGTGGCGCTGCTGCGCAGGGACGCTGGCGCCGCCGTGGCCGCTGCGGATGGGGCCCGGCACCTCCCGGTGGCGGGAGCCGACCACGTCCACTGGGTCCGACCTCCGCTGGCTGCGTTCGGCCAGCTGTTGCTGGGACAGCCGGCGCTTGGTCTCGCGGCGCTGGACGAGCCCGATCCGGCCCGCCCATCTCCCGACCTGCTCGCCCTCACCCGCGCCCTGGTCCTCGCCGCGTGCGGGCGGCGCGACGAGGCGACGGAGGCCGCGGCGCTCGCCGACCACGGCCCGGAGACGGCGTGGCGGCCGCACGCCCGGACGCTGGTCGCAGCGGTGACCGCGGACGGGAGCCCCGGAGCGCTCGAGGCGGCGAGGCGCGCGTACCTGGCCTCTCCCGTGCGCCACGCCTGGCTCGCGCTCGCGTGGGCCGCCCACCCGCCCCGGTCGCGGTGAGGCTGTTGGCCTGCATCTGGGCGAGCCAGCCGCGGCGAGGGTAGTCTTCCCGCCATGACGGCAGCACCGGTCTACTTCGAGTCGGCGGCGGCGTGGCGCGCGTGGCTGGAGGAGCACCACGCCACGGAGACGGAGGTGTGGGTCGGCATGTGGAAGGCGCACACCGGCCAGGCGGTCCTCTCGTGGGAGGGCGCGGTGCGGGAGGCGCTGTGTTTCGGCTGGATCGACGGGGTGGCCCGCGGCGTCGACGACGAGCGCAAGGCCCAGCGGTTCACGCCCCGCCGGTCCACCACCTGGAGCGCCAAGAACGTGCGCATGGTCGCCGAGCTGGAGGCGGCCGGATCGATGCGGGAGGCCGGCCGCAGGGCCTTCGCAGCGCGCGACGCTTCCGCCGACTACGCCGTCGGCGCCCTGCCTGACCGGCTCCCGGACGACCTCGACGCGCTGCTGCGCGAGAACGCCGCAGCGGCCGCGTTCTGGGACGCTGCGCCGCCGTCCTATCGCAAGCTGGCCGTGTTCCACGTCACGAGCGCAAAGCGGCCCGAGACCGTCGCAAGGCGGCTCGCGCAGCTCATCGAGGACTCTGCTGCCGGGCTGCGCCTCCAGCAGCACCGGCGCTGAGGGATCTCGATCAGGCAGCTGCGCCGGGACCTCCGTCGACGACACACAGCCCGGGCGGTACGTGCGGACATGCCCGGACCCGACCTCGGCTCCCCCCGCCCCGCCCAGCGCGAGGCTGCGTTGTGCGCGCTCGCCGGGGTGCCGCGAGGCCTGCCCGACCGGGTGCTGGCACACGGCCCGGGGGCAGCGGCCGGCGAGCCCGAGGTCGCCCGGACACGGGCTGCCCTCCACGCCGTGCGGGCGCTCCTCGACGACCGCTCCCCGAAGGTCCGGTCCGCCGCGGCCGTCGCGCTCGCGGTGGCCGGGGACGAGCCCGGCCCGCTCGAGGCACGGCGCGCGCGGGAGGAGGATGCGGTCGTCCGCACCGCGCTCGCGGTCGCCTCCGCGGTGGTGCGCGGCGACAACGTCCTGTTGCCCGGTGTGCCTGTCGAGGCGGTCGTGGAGCGCCTGTTCGACCGGGCTCGGGACTGGATGGCGTGGGGCTCGGGCGACCGGGGATCACTGGCGGCGCGGGCCCTGGTCCACCTCGGTCCCGACGCCCGGGCTGCGGGGATCGAGCGACTGCTCGCGTCGATGCCCGAGGCGACGGACAGGTTCGAGCGCGTGCGCCTCGCCGGTCACCTCGCGCTCCTGGCGATGCCGCCGGACCAGCCGCTCCCGGACGCCCCCGATCGGGAGCCGCCGGATCCCGACGCCCTCGCCCCCGCGCTCCGCCGCGTGCTGACCGCCATCGCGCGGCTCGACGCCGACGGGCCCCAGGTGGTCTGGACGCGCGAGCTGTTCGAGGGGATGCGGTGCGCCGGGTTGCCGGAGAGCACCGGCGGCTTGCGGCAGTACCTCGGGATGGTCCCCCCCGCCGCGCTGGAGGTGCGTGTCACGGTCCGCGGAGCGCGGGTGCCGTTGTTCCTGGCGTGCAAGCGGGTGGCGCTGGGGACCTGGCCCCTCGACGAGGTCGTGGCCGCCGTCGCCGCGCACCCGGACGCCGCGGAGCGGGCGGAGATTTGCGCCACCTTCAACCCGTGGCAGTACGAGCTGGCTGCGACCCGCACCGCGCCGCTGGACCCTCCCCACCCGGACGGGCTGGGATGGGAGGTGATCCCGCTGGCAGCAGGCGCCTCGGCGGAGGTCACGGACCACCTCCTGCAACGGGCGAGGGGGGCGGCCGCCGAGCTCGCTGCGGGCCGGGCCGGCAGCCTCGCGAGCACCGCGCTGGTGGCGCTCGTGCGGGGCGGCGTTCCGCTCGGCCCGGAGCTCGACCCGCTCGTGGCGCGCGCGATCCGCGGGGTGACGCGGAGCTGGCTGGCCGGGCCGCGCGAGGTCCTCGCCGCTGTCCCGCTCGCCCGCCGGGAAGCCCTGGTGCTCGGCCTGCCGGCGACGCTCCCGAAGGACCTCGGCCCGCGGGGCTCGGGCTACGCCTGGGACCTCGCGGACCTGGCGCCCACGCCCTCCGTCGCCGCGCACCTGCGCAGCGGACTCGGCGCCCGGGTCGCCCCGCCGGAGGTCAACTCGTTCGCGGCGGCGGTGCTGGCGCGGATGGAAGCAGGCTGAAGCGGGTACACTGCGCGGATGCAAGCCCTCGTCTACGCCTCGTTCGGTGAGCCCGCCTCCGTCCTGTCCCTCGGGGACCGACCCACCCCGGAGCCCGGACCCGGCCAGGTCCGGGTGCGGATGACCCGCGCGGCCATCCACAACCACGACCTGTGGACCGTCCGCGGCAGCTACGGGCAACGTCCGCCGCTCCCCGCGATCGGCGGGAGCGAGGCCGCCGGCGTCGTCGAGGCGCTCGGCGCGGGGGTGACGCAGCTGTCCGTGGGGCAGCGCGTGGCCGGGTTCGGCGCGGGCACCTGGGCGGAGGCGTTCGTCACGGTGGCGGCCGCCGCAGTGCCGCTGCCCGACGCGATCGGCGACGACGCCGGGTGCCAGCTCGTCGCCATGCCGATGAGCGCGCTGGTCCTCCTCGACACGTACGCCGCCACCGGGGACGACTGCATCGTGCAGAACGCCGCCAACGGCGCGGTCGGCAAGTCGCTCGCGCGCCTCGCGAAGCTCCGCGGCGTGCGGGTCGTGAACCTCGTCCGCAGCGCTGCGGGCGTGCGCGAGCTCGAGGCGGCCGGGATCCCGGGCGCGGTCGACACCTCGGCGCCCGACTGGCGGGACCAGGTCCGGAGCCAGGTCGGCGGGGGGAAGGTGCGGGTCGCGATCGACTCCGTCGGCGGCGCGGCCAGCGGCGCGTTGTGCTCGCTGTTGTCGACGGGCGGCCGGTTCGTCGCGTTCGGCTCGATGAGCGGGGAGCCGATGCAGCTCGACGCGGGTCCGTTCCTGTTCAAGCAGCTCACGCTCGAGGGCTTCTGGTTGTCGAAGCAGAACCAGCCGGCCCCGGAGCGCTGGGCGGCGCTGGTCCGGGAGCTCGTCGGGCACGTCGCCGCAGGCCGGCTCGAGCTCCCCGTCGCCGGCGTGTTCCCGCTCGCGCGGGCCGCCGAGGCCGTGGCTGCGAGCGGGTCGGCCGCGCGCGGCGGCAAGGTCGTGTTCTCACCCTGACGCCCGTGCACCATGCTGCCGGGGCCACGGCCCTGGTGCGCGCGCTGGGCGGGGCCGTTCGGCGTCCGATCGACCTGTTTCCCCTCACCCCGACCCTCTCCCCAGAGGGGAGAGGGGGAAGGAAGCAATCTCTGCGGGACAAGAGGTCTGCGACCGCGGGTCCCGCGACCCCCTCGGACGGACAGACCTCTCGCTCTGTGAACCTCTGCGACGTCCTCTGAGAGCCTCTGCGTCCCGCAGAAAATCCGGCGTCAGTGGCTGTCACTCCCGGGATGACCTCGGGATACCCTGCGGGCGGAGGCCCACCTGGGCGCCGTCTCCCCGTCCCCACGGCAACAGTCGTCCCAGCCGGGCAGGAGGCGGCGGGTGGCCTGGATCGGGCTCGCGGCGCTGTGCCTCGCGTTGTTGTTGTTGTGGGGCGTGGGTCGCCAGCGGTCGCCCGAGGCCCGTGGTCCCCACCCGGAGCCGCCGCCGCCACCCACCCCGGAGGCGCAGGCAGCTGCGGTCCCGACCACCGTCGCGCGCCGGGAGTCCCTCCACGTGTGGCTCCGCGACCCGGCCGACCTCCGCATCGTGTTCCCGGGTGAGGACCCTGGCGTGGCCGTGCTCCTCCCGGTCGACGGCGCGGGCTGGGACCAGGGCCGGCTGGCCGCCTCCGCGACCCTCGAGGCGGCAGCGCGCTCCGGCGGGAGCCCGTTCGAGGCGGGTGAGGTGGCAGCCGCAGCGGCCGCGGAGGGCCTCGACCTCGACACGCCCGAGGGGGCGCTCGCCGCGCTCGTGGTTCGGTGGGCGGCGGTGGAGTCGACCTGGAAGACCGCCTGGGATCCCTGGTTGGCGGCCCACCTGCCGGAGGGCGTGACGCTGGGGGAGCTTGCGGCGGAGGAGCGGAGGGCCCTCCTGTCCGACCCCTCGGCCCCGGTGCTGGACTACTCGGGCCTGGAGGCCCTCGCGGACGAGGTCGTCGCCCGGTACCCGGACCACCCGGTGGCGGAGCGCGCGACGGCGTTGCAGCTGCGGGCGTGGACGGCCTGGGGCCTCGACGTGGACCACGACGCGGTCGCCAACACCCTCGACGGCCTCGAGGACCCGGAGGCCTGGGCGGCGGCCGTGGGCTTCGTGACCCGCGTTCCGCTGGCGGTCGAGGCGCCGCGGCTGCTCGATGCGGTCCGCGCGCGCCCGGCGGGTCGGGTGTCGCCGGGCGTGGTGTCGTGGGGCTTGAAGGGGGCCCTGAGAGCGGGTGACCACCAGCGTGCGGCCTCGTTCCTCACCGACCTCCGCGGGGTCTCGGCGGCGTGTCCCGACCCGGATTCGTCGCGGTGCCGGCAGCGGGCGTACGAGGTCCGGGACGCGGCCGGGCGGCTGGCGGCGCTCGGCACGGCGACGCCCGCGCGGCCCTCGCCCGGGTCCTTCCAGCGGAAGTCGAAGTGCCACGTCGAGGCTCCTTGCTCGAGCTCGAACCGCGTCTGGGTCTCGGCTCCGCCGAACGCTGCGCCCACCCACCACATCGGACCTCCAGCCGCTGCCAGACGACCCCGCGCTCCGCACATTCACCGCGCGACCGCCCACCGCCGGGGCCCCGGATCCACGCCGTCCCGCCACCAGCGCCTCGCGACCACGCCGCTCCGCTCGAAGCCGAACGTGCCGATCCACGAGAGCTCCGGGTGGGACACGGCTGCGTCCGCCAGGGTGGCGTGGAGCCCGACCACTCCGAGCGTACCGGCGCCTCCGCGCACCTCCAGCCCCCGGCGGCCGGTGGAGTCGAGGATCGGGCGCACGTCCGCCGCGATCGGGCCCGCCGCTGCGTGATCGCGCTCGTCGGCCGGCCGCTCCACGACCTCCTCCAGCCGATCGCGGTCCGGCACCGGATCGTGGATCCGCTGCCAGAGCACCCCGCCCTCCATCCGCCATGCCGGCTCGGACACGGGCCAGGACACCTCGAGGCCGAACGGCATCCCGGGGACCACGCGCACCCGCGCCACACCCGGCAGGCCCCGCAACGTCGCCAGGGCCTCCGCGTCGGGCAGCTCGCCGACCCACGTGGGCGCGAACCGGCGCCGCCCGTCGACCTGCAACCACCGAGGGGGTCCACCCGTGAGGCCGCAGGCTTCGGCCAGCGCGGTGACCCGGTCGACCACGGCGTCGTGGTCGGCGTTCGTGGCGGGGAGGACCTGGAGCTCGAGCTCCGCGCAGTGGCCGACGCGGTCCGCGAGCCAGCGCGGATCGTCGGGTTCGGTGGCGAGGTCGGCGTCGGCAGGCAAGCCTGGGGCAGGCGGCACGGCGAGCCACGCCCGCACCACCAACGCGCCCAACACCTCGTCGAAGTCCAGCGCGGGGACCAGCAGGGGTTCGCGGGCGACGGCCGCCGCCAACGCCGCCAACACGCGCCGGCGCTCCGGGAGCGGATCGCCGCCGATCCAGACCTCCACGCCAGGGCGCCCGGTGGGGCGATGAACCACCGGAACCAGCCCCGCCGCCTGCTCCTCGGCGATCAGCGGGAACGGGGCCGCAGCCGCTGCGAGCACGCCCTCCAGCCGTACGAGCTCCGCGTCGGTCCCGGACGAACGGTGCAAGTCGGGCTGGCGGGCCTCGTCCCCCACCAGCAGGCGCGACACCCGCACCCCGTCCAGCACCTCGCGTTCCTCGACCAGCCACCCGCGATCCACCGCCTCGACGAGGCCCGCCGGATCCGCGACCTCGAACCAGGCCCCCTCCACCGCGGCGAGTCCGGGGGCGAGCACCGGATCGGGTACCTCCACGCGGACCTCGAACGGCTCTCCAGGAGCGTCGGGCTCGAGCACGAACGCCCAGGGCGCAGGACCGAGGACGCCCTCGACGGCCGCCAGCGCCGCCAGCGCGCCAGCGTCGTCCTTCGCCGCGACGTGCACGCAGACGTGACCCGTCGCGAGGGCTCGGAGGTCGAGGGGCCTGGCAGGATTCGTCACGAAGTGCACCTGGGACTGGGAGGAGTCATTACGCTCCGCGCATGGGCTTCACGCAAGATCCTGCCGTGTGGGTCGCCGCTGGCGGCGATCATCCCCGGTTCCTGGCGCTGTCCCGCGTGGGTCGGGTCGCGGCCCTCTCCGACGGCGACGGGCGCATCCTCGCCGGCATCCACCCGGACCGGCCGACCGTCGGGACCCTCGGTGACTGGGCAGGCGGCCGAGAGGTGCTGGAGGCCGGCGCCCAGTGGCTGCGCGAGCAGGGGTGCACCGCGGTCGAGGGCCCGGCGCTGCTGGCGCAGTGGTTCCCGGCGGGCGCGTCGCTCGGCCCCTGGGAGGCCCCGCCGTTCCCCGGTGAGCCCACGGAGCGCGCAGAGCGCTGGGTTGCCGCCGGGTTCGCGCCCATCTCGCGCTGGACGGCCGTGTCCTCCACCCACGACGCCCCGGTGGCCGCGGCGATGGATCGGGCCGGCGCGTTGTCCTCCCGCGGGTGGACCCTGCACGGCTTCGAGTCCGGCCCGTCGAGCCAGCTCACGCCCGAGGCGTTCGAGCGCGCGGTCGACCTGGTGCACGGCCTCGCCGGCGCAGCGTTCTCCGAGCTCCCCGGGTACCTGTCGGCGCCCCGGGACGCGGTCGCGGACTTCTACCGCCCGTTGACCCAGGTCGCGGACCCCCGGCTGTCGCTCCTCGCGCGCGACCCCGAAGGCCGGCCGCGCGGGTTCCTCCTGGGCCTGCCCGGCCCCGTGCTCGGCAAGACCCGGACGTTCCAGATCGTGACGCTGGCCGTGCACCCGGAGGCGCGCACCGGCGGCCTCGGCACCTGGCTCGTCGCCGCCGCCCACCAGGCCGCGCGCAAGGCCGGGTACGGGCTCGGCATCCACCTCGTGCGCGGGGACTCGCGCAGCCGCAGCGGCGCCTGGGGCTCGGGCGACGTGATCCGCGAGTACGCCCTGCTGCGCCGACCGCTCGGCTGAGCACCGCGGAACCCGAATCGTGGTATCGGATCGCGCTGGAGGTCCCCGTGTGGATGCTGTTGTGGACGTTCGGGTGTCCGAAGGACGGACCGGTCCCCACCGCGGCGCCCGCAGCTTCCGGGCCCCTCGTGGTCGACGACGGTGGGGATCTGGCCCGCGCGAGCGGCGCGGGGACCGTGGTGGGTACGTTGTCGCCGGAGGGTGCAGGCACGGTGTTGCGCCTGGGCGACGGCGCCCTCGTGTGGGTCTCCGACGGCGCGCCTCCGGCCGGCTGGGACTGGATGATGTCCACCAGGGTCCGCGTCCAGGGACGCCTCGAGACGGTGGACGGCAAGGTGTGGCTCCGCGAGCCCCAGGCCCCGTTGCCCGCCGAGATGATGCCCGCCCTCTGACGCAGCTCAGGGCCAGAACGCGCGCGCCGCCGTCACCACCGACATCACCAGCAGCACCCGCCACACCCAGACCGGGCCCAGCTGTTGTGTGAGCCGCGCACCCGCTGCGCCCCCGACCAGCGCCCCCGCCGACAGGGCCGTCCCGACCCGCCAGTCCACGAGGCCAGCGGCCAGGAACGTGAGCAGCGACGGGACCGAGACCAGCGCCACCAGCACCACCTTCCGCGCGTTGGCCCGGGCGGCGTCCAGCCCGGCGGTGCGCACCAGCAGCGGCACCAGCAGGAGCCCGATCCCCGCCTGAGCGAACCCGCCGTAGGCCGCCACCAGCAAGAGCCCCGGCCACCGCCAGGCCGAAGGCGGCCCCGGCTCCGCGAACGCCCGGGGACGCAGGAGGGCGAACGCCACCAGCCCCAACATCGCCACCGCCAGCACCCGCTCGAGCGCGTCCGCTGGCACCACCACCGCCAGCGACGCCCCGGCGAGGGCGCCGGCGATCGTCACGACCGCCTCGAGCGGCTCCACCGCCGCCTCTCCCCGGTAGGTGGCCCACGCGCCCAGCGACTGCACCAGCACCGCCACCCGGTTCGTGCCGTTCGCCAGCGGCGCCGGCACCCCCAGCCACAACAAGACCGCGAGCGACACGAAGCTGCCGCCACCCGCGAGGGTGTTCACCACGCCCGCGGCGAAGCCCACCACCACCAGCAGCGCTGCCGACGCGATCGTCACCCGCTACCCTCCCCCGGACCGCGAAGGGACGATACTGGGGCGCCCGACCCGGAGGAAGCATGAGCAGCGCGCCCGACGTCTCCAGCGCACCGCACCGACCGCTCGAACGCCCGGCCCCCAGCGCCGACGAGCTGCGGCAGGCGTACCGGGTCGCCGTCCGGTCGCGGGCCCTCGAGGAGCACATCGTGCGCCTCGTGAGCCGCGGCGAGGTCAAGTTCGCGATCTGGGGCCCGGGCGAAGAGGTGCACGGCACCGCCACCGCCCTCGCCCTCTCGAAGGTCACCGAGCGCCCGGCCGGCGAGCCGCCGCGGTTCGCGTTCGTGGGCCACTACCGCTCCGGCGCGTTGTGCTCGATGTGGTGCGAGCAGAACGGTGTCAACGACTTCTCGCAGCGCGTCCTCCGCCAGCAGTTCTCGAAGGCGACCGACGGGATGTCGGGGGGTCGCCAGATGGTGTACCACCTCGTGTTGTCCGAGATCGGGATCCTGCCCGTGCAGTCGCCCGTCGGCATGCAGCTCGGGAAGGCCGCGGGCTACGCGCTCGGCTGGAAACACGCGGGGATCCACGACGCGTTCACCATGGGCATCGTCGGCGACGGCACCACCGCCGAAGGCGACATGCACGACGCGATGAACATGATCAGCGTGTGGAAGCTGCCCACGATCGTCATGGTCACCGACAACGGCATCGCCATCAGCACGAAGCCCGAGGAGGGCCGGGGCATCGTCGACTTCGAAGCGTACGCCCGGGGCTTCGGGGTCGAGCACTTCACGTGTGACGGCCGCGACTTCTGGGACTGCTACGACACCATGCTGCGCTGCGCCACCTTCGTGAAGGAGCAGCAGCGGGGCGCGCTCCTGCACGTGAAGAACCTCCCGCGGTTCAACGGGCACAGCTCCGCCGCCGACGTCACGTTCGACCTCGGCCAGCAGGACCCGATCCTCACCTTCGGGGCCGAGCTCGTGAAGCGCGGCGTGTTGGCCGAAGCCGACGTGATGCGCCGCATCCAGGGCACCGGGCGCGACTTCTTCGCGCACCACGAGCTCGGAACCGTGATGGGCGCCGAGAACGAGGCGCTGTCCAGGCTCCTCGACGAGGTGCGCGCCGAGCCCAACCCGGACCCGGCCACGGTGATGGACCACACCTGGGCCCCGTTCCCGGACCGCGCCGAGACGGCCCCGCAGGCGGGCACCACCAACGTCACGTACGCGGGCGCCATCCGGTCCGCGCTCGCCAAGCTCATCACCCGCAAGAACGGCGTGATCCTGGGCCAGGACGTCGGCCGCCTCGGCGGCGTCATGACGGCCACCGCCGGGCTGCAGGCCCGCTACCCCGACAAGGTGGTGGACGCCCCGCTCAACGAGCCCCTCATCGTCGGCGCCGCCACCGGGATGTCGCTGCACCACGACCGCATGGCGCTGCCCGAGATCCAGTTCGGTGACTACAGCCTCAACGCCTTCCACTGGCTCGTCTACCTGGGCACCGTCCGGTGGACCAACCTCGGGAACGCGTGGCACAAGCTCGTGTTGCGCATGCCCGTCGATCCGTTCGGCGGCGGCGCCGTGTACCACTCGATGTCGGTCGACGGCTACTTCACGCCCATCCCGGGCCTCGTGATCGTGATGCCGTCCACGAGCTTCGACGTCCACGGCCTCCTGCTCACCGCCGGTGACTACGACGGCCCCGTCGTGTTCCTCGAGCCGAAGTGGATGTACCGCCAGACGCTGGGGCCCGCGTTCCCCGGAGAGCCCACGGACGCCGAGCAGATCTCGGTGATGAAGAAGGCGATCATGCGGGCCGACGTGCCCGACCTCGGCGACGTGTACGTCCCGTTCGGGAAGGCCGCGCTCCGCAGGGCCGGCAAGGACGTCACCCTCGTCGCCTGGGGGCGCGCGGTGTGGACTTGCCTCGCGGCCGCCGAGAACCTCGCGAAGGAGGGCATCGACGCCGAGGTGCTCGATCTGCGCACCCTGGTCCCGCCCGACCTCGAGGCCGTGTACGCCTCCGTCGAGCGCACCGGGCGCCTGATCGTCGCCGCCGAGGACCGCTCGTTCGCCGGCTTCGTGCGCAGCATCCAGGGCCACGTGGTGCAGCGGATGCCCGGGGTCCCGACGATGGCGCTCGGCCAGAAGAACGTGCCCGGCATCGCGCAGTCCGTGATCCTCGAGGACGCCGTGATCCTCACGCGCGAAGACGTGGAGCGCGCCGCCCACGAGCTCGTGACCGCGAAGGTCGCGACCGGTCCCGCGGGCTGGTCGTTCGTGCCCCCGCGCTACTTCGTCTCCTGAGCAGGACCTGAGGGATCGCCCGTCGGAGCGGAGCGGTTGTTCTCGGGCGGGCCCTTGCGGCCTGGTCCGCGCGGAGATGGGGAGCGCGCTGCCGCTGGCCGTGCCGCTCGCGGTGGACGGCGGAAGCGGCGCGTGCTCCGCCTGAGCATCTTGCCACTGCTGCCGCCCAATGGTATCCTGAGCCCCCAGGAGGATCGGATGATCCTGTCTTATGTCCTTGGGTGCGGCTCCAGCGAATTGCCCCCCCCCCAAAATCAGGCCAACGCGGAGCTAGCCCGGGTCGCGCCACCCGGCGTGTGGGAGCAGGACTGCGCCCCGGCGCCCGGCTGCCCCGCGGACGGGCTCGATCCCGCCTGGTGTGTGCTCGACCCCGCGCCCTTCGTCGCCACCTTCGTCGAGGACCAGGTCGTGGCGATCTCGGTCGACGCGGACGCCGTGGCCGCGTTGGGGCTCCTGCCCGGGTCGTGGTGGACGGCATGGTCCGACGGCGCAAGCTGCGATCGGGTGGTCGCGACCTTCG